>JAYUAH010000356.1:0-4552 GCA_043741415.1 Betaproteobacteria bacterium | reverse complement strand
TTGACTATAACACAATCCTACGCTACTGCAAAGCCTAATTAACTATCGCGCTTATACTGCGCGTGCTTTTTCAACCAGATTGACGACACGCCAGGCCTTGGTCTTGGCCAGTGGCGCGCATTCTTCGATAGTGACGGTGTCGCCCTCGTGGATTTCGTTTTTCTCGTCGTGTGCGTGGTACTTCTTGGACTTCGTCACGTATTTTCCGTAAAGCTCGTGCTTGACACGCCGCTCCACCAACACCGTCACGGTTTTGTCCATCTTGTCGCTGACCACGCGGCCCGTCAGGGTGCGTTTGTTTGCAGTTTCACTCATAGGTTTTACCCATTTCCTTTTTCAGTCAGCAGGGTACGAACACGGGCAATATCACGCCGGGTCTTGCCTATCTGGCTGGTATTTGCCAGTTGCTGCGTCGCTTTTTGCATACGCAGTGAAAACTGTGCCTTCAGCAAGGACTGCAACTCCTGCTTGAGTTCATCGACCGACTTACCGCGTAATTCGTTCGTTTTCATGGCTTAGCCTCCGACCTGACGGTGCACGAATGTAGTTGCGATCGGCAGCTTCGCTGCTGCCAGCCTGAAGGCCTCTTTCGCGGTCACCTCGTTTACCCCATCCATTTCATACAACACTTTACCCGGCTGAATTTCCGCGACCCAGTATTCCGGATTGCCTTTGCCGTTACCCATACGCACCTCGGCCGGTTTACGCGAAATCGGCTTATCCGGGAATATGCGTATCCAGATACGACCGCCACGCTTGATGTGACGCGTCATGGCGCGACGAGCCGCTTCGATCTGACGCGCGGTCAGACGGCCGCGGCCTATCGCCTTCAGTCCAAAGTCTCCAAAGCTTACTTTGGCGCCGCGGGTCGCTATGCCCTTGTTGCGACCTTTTTGTTCTTTTCGGTATTTACGTCTGGCTGGCTGTAGCACGTTTCACTCCTGGCTTGCTGCGCGGTTTGCGCGCGGGCGGCGGGGTATCGGACGGCGCGCCGCCTGGTGCAGCCGCCGGCTGCTCGTTCTTACCTAAAACTTCGCCCGTGTAGACCCACACCTTGATACCGATAATGCCGTAGGTGGTCTTGGCTTCGGAAGTACCATATTGAATCCCGGCGCGCAGCGTATGCAGCGGCACGCGACCTTCGCGATACCATTCAGTGCGTGCAATTTCAATGCCGTTCAAACGTCCGGCACTCATGATCTTAATGCCCTGCGCCCCTAGGCGCATCGCATTGGTAATCGCACGCTTCATGGCGCGGCGGAACATAATCCGCTTTTGCAACTGTTGCGAGATCGAATCTGCAATCAACTGCGCGTCCAGCTCGGGCTTGCGCACTTCCTCGATGTTGACGTGCACCGGCACATGCAGCATTTTTTGCAGCGCCGACTTCAGCGACTCAATATCCTCGCCTTTTTTCCCGATCACTACACCGGGACGGGCGCTGTAAATCGTGATGCGCGCATTTTTTGCAGGGCGCTCAATCACCACGCGCGAGACCGCCGCGTGAGATAGCTTTTGCTTGAGGTAATCGCGAACCTTAAGATCCTCGAGCAGCATGCCCGGAAAATTGCGATCGTTGGCATACCAGCGGGACGACCAGTCGCGCGTAACGGCCAAGCGAAATCCTGTCGGATGTATTTTTTGACCCATGACTTAATTCCTTCCGTCGCCGACCGTCAGATAAATATGGCAGGAGTGCTTGAGAACGCGCACACCGCGGCCCTTGGCTCGAGCGTGAAATCGTTTGAGCACGGGCCCCTTCTCCACAAATATCGTTGTGATCTTCAGCTCATCGATATCCGCACCATCGTTATGTTCCGCATTGGCGATTGCCGATTCGAGTACTTTGCGAATGATGGTTGCGCCCTTTTTGGGCGAAAACTGGAGAATATTGAGCGCATTCTCCACCGCCTGCCCGCGAACCATATCAGCGACCAGCCGGCCTTTTTGGGCCGACAGCCTGACGCCGCGCAGTTTTGCTGTTGTTTGCATGCCGCTCTCCGTTACTTCGCCGCAGGCGTCGGTGCGGATTTCTTATCCGCCGACGCCGCACCCGCCTTGGAATGGCCCTTGAACGTCCGCGTGTGCGAAAACTCGCCCAGCTTATGTCCGACCATGTTCTCGGTGATATACACCGGAATGTGCTGCTTGCCGTTGTGCACCGCGATCGTCAACCCGATAAAATCGGGCAGCACCGTAGAACGGCGTGACCAGGTTTTGATGGGGCGCTTGTCGGATGCTGCGCGTGCCGTCTCGACCTTGTGCATCAAATGATGATCGACAAACGGGCCTTTCTTAGTAGAACGTGCCATATCTATCCCTTATGTCCTGTTACGCCGAGGCCTTGGAATTGCGCCGACGCACGATCATGCTGTTGGTGCGTTTGATCTTGCGGGTTTTGTAACCTTTGCACATCACACCCCACGGGCTCACCGGCGCCTGTGCGGCTGCGGTTCTACCTTCACCGCCGCCGTGCGGATGGTCAATCGGGTTCATCGCCACCCCGCGCACCGTGGGGCGCACACCGCGCCAACGCACGCGACCGGCTTTGCCGATGGACTCCAGCGAATGCTCTTCGTTACCCACTTCGCCGAGCGTGGCGCGGCAGTTCACGTGCACCTTGCGAATTTCGCCGGAGCGCAAACGCAGTTGTGCGTAATCGCCTTCGCGCGCGAGCAACTGCACCGACGTACCCGCCGAACGCGACAATTGCGCGCCTTTGCCAGGCATCATCTCCACGCAGCATATCGTGCTACCGACCGGGATATTACGCAGCGGCAGTGCATTGCCGGCCTTGATCGGCGCCTCAGAACCCGAAATCAGTTGCATGCCGACAGTCAGGCCTTTGGTGGCGATAATGTAACGGCGCTCGCCATCGGCATAACACAGCAACGCCAGGTGCGCGCTGCGATTGGGGTCATATTCGATGCGCTCGACTTTGGCGACGATGCCGTCCTTGTTGCGACGGAAATCGATCACGCGATAGTGTTGCTTGTGGCCGCCACCTTGATGACGCATAGTGATGCGCCCGTGGGTATTGCGGCCTGCCTTCTTGGACTGACTGTCGAGCAGCGACGCAACCGGCTTGCCTTTGTGCAGGCCGGGCGTGACCACCTTGACCAGGCCGCGACGGCCAGGTGATGTCGGTTTAACTTTAACTAGCATTACTTGTTCTCCCCTTCAGCGAAGTTGATGTCTTGCCCCGCTTTCAGACACACATAGGCTTTTTTCCAACCGCTGCGGCGACCCACAAACTTGCCCATGCGCTTTTCTTTGCCTTTGACATTGACAATGCGCACGGCTTCCACTTCCAGCTTTTTGTCTTTCGGGCTGAATAAAAGCTCAACCGCGGCTTTGACTTCGGGCTTGGTTGCGTCGGGCGCGACACGAAACACAAACTGATTGTTTTTCTCGCCGACGAAGGTACTCTTTTCCGACACCACGGGTGCCAGCAGTACCTGGGTCAGTCGTTCCTGACTATACTTTTTCATGAGAGCCTTCATGCCAGCATCTCCTCGATCTTGGCGATCGCGTTCTTGGTCACCACGACTTTTTCGTGGCGGATCAACGACACCGGATCAGCTTCGCTCACCGACGTCACGCTGACGTAGTGCAGGTTGCGCGCCGACAAGCGTAGATTGTCATCCAGCGCATCGGTAATGATCAGCACGTCCTCCAGGCCCATGCCCTTCAATTTCTGCGCGAGCAGTTTGGTCTTGGGCGAACTCAGCGTAAAACTATCCACCACCACCAGCCGGTCTTCCCGCGCGAGCTGCGACAGAATCGCGCAAACGCCGGCACGGTACATTTTGCGATTCATCTTGTGGCTGAAGTTTTCATCCGGGCGGTTCGGGAAAATCCGGCCGCCGCCGCGCCACAACGGGCTAGAGACCATACCCGCACGCGCACGCCCCGTTCCCTTTTGACGGAACGGCTTCTTGGTGGAGTGGCGCACTTCGCCGCGATCCTTCTGCGCACGGGTGCCGCTACGTCCATTAGCCAGATAAGCCGTCACCAGTTGATGCACCAGCGCTTCGTTGAATTCACGGCCAAAGGTTGCGTCGGATGCGGACACCTTCGCCGTTGCCTTGCCTTGATCGTCGATTAGATTCAGTTCCATGATTTTATTCCGCCCTTACTTCTTAGCGTTCTTAGCGCCGGCTGCGGCAACCGGTTTCGCGACCACAACCTTTTTAATGCGCTTGGCCGGAACCACAATGACGTCACCGCCGCGCGAACCAGGCACTGCGCCGCGAATCAGCAGCAATTGACGCGCTTCATCGATGCGCACAATTTGCAGGCTCTGCGACGTGCGCTTAACCGCGCCCATGTGACCCGCCATCTTTTTACCAGGGAACACACGGCCAGGATCCTGCGCCATGCCGATGGAGCCAGGCGAGTTGTGTGAACGCGAGTTACCGTGCGAGGCACGATTGGACGAGAAATTGTGGCGCTTGATAACGCCCTGAAATCCCTTGCCCTGCGATATGCCCGTCACGTCGACCATCTGGCCGACTTGAAAAACGTTGGCAGCTACGACGCCACCGACTTT
>JAYUAH010000355.1:0-10579 GCA_043741415.1 Betaproteobacteria bacterium | reverse complement strand
ACCGGCGCGGTTTTAACACCCAAGGCGAATGGGCTTCGATGCATGGGCTTATCGTGGACTCACTGTTGCCTTAAATTGGATTTTTAGAGGTGCCCTTGAGATTACCCGCGCCGGTGGCCCGGAGGTATTGCAGCCGAAGACGCGGCCGGTGCCCAAGCCGGCAGCAGGGCACGTGCTGATCCAGGTGGCGTTTGCCGGCGTGAATCGCCATGACTGCGGCCAACGCATCCGCGGTTTTGGGCCGAAGGGCGCAAACGTGGTCACCACGGTGGGCAACGCGGCCAAGCGCGATTTTTGTCTCAAGATCGGCGCACATGCCGCGATCAATTATCGCGAGCAGGATTTCGTTGCTGAAATCGACAAGATCACCTCGAGCCACGGTGCCGACGTGATTCTCGATATGGCCGGCGCAGCTTATGCCAAGCGCAATCTGCAAGCGCTGGCGATGGACGGAAGCGTGATGCACTTGAGCTCAGGCGACAGCAAGGAATACAGCGTAGCGCTGGGCGCCATCATGAGCAAGCGCGCGGTGATGTCCGGTTCGCAATTGCGGGTTTCCGAATTGCCGGTGAAAATCGAAATCGTGCACCAGCTTAACGAAAAAGTGTGGGCGCATTTGGGCAGCAAAGTGACGCCCGTCATCGATTCGGTTTTTCCGTTGGAAAAAGCGTGCGATGCACACGCGCGCATGGAAACCAGCGAGCATATCGGTAAGATACTGCTTGAAGTGTCGCATTAACCCAACGCACTGAAAGGAGAGCAATCATGGTAAGCAGACGCGATGTATTAATCGGTGGTGTCGCAGCAGGGGTGGTGATGCACGCGCGCGGCGCATGGGCCAAAGCAGCGCAACCGTCTACGGCAGTCAATTTTGAGGTGCCCGCGGGCGCCTGCGATTGCCATACGCATATTCACGGCGACGTGAACAAGTATCTTTTTTTCGCGGGGCGCAGCTATACGCCGGAAGAAGCCTTGCCCGAGGAAATGGCGCAACTGCACAAGGCGCTGCGCATGCAGCGCGTGGTGATTGTTACGCCCAGCGTGTACGGCACCGATAATGCCGCCACGCTGTATGGCATGAAGGCGCGCGGTAACGACGCGCGCGGCGTGGTTGTGATCGACGACAAAACGTCCGAGACTGAACTCGATGCCATGGGCAAAGTGGGTGTGCGCGGCATACGACTGAATCTCGCGACGGCGGGCACCAATGATCCCGCGGTGGGGCGCCAGCGCTTTCAGGCGGCGGTGGAACGCATGAAGCCGCGCAATTGGCATATTCAGTTGTACACCAACCTGGCGATGATCAGCGCGATCAAGGATTTGGTGGCGGCATCGCCGCTGCCGGTGGTGTTCGATCACTTCGGCGGCGCGCAGGCGCCGCTGGGCGTGCAGCAGCCGGGCTTTGCTGATTTGCTGGCACTGGTGCGCACCGGCAAGGCCTACGTCAAGATTTCCGCTGCGTATCGCTCCTCGGAGCTTGCGCCCGACTACAGCGATGTCGTGCCGCTCGCTAAAGCGTTGATTGCAGCCAATGCTGATCGCATGCTGTGGGGCACCGATTGGCCGCATCCGCATGGCAACCGGCCTGGCTACAAACCCACGGATATCTCGCCGTTTTTTCCGATTGACGACGGGCGTTTGTTGAATCAGTTGCCGGTGTGGGCGCCGGACGCGAGCGTGCGCCGGAAAATTCTGGTGGAAAATCCTGTGCGGCTGTATGGTTTCTAGCGGTGGCGCGTTAGCGCTGGCGCTGGCGGCGGCAAGTCTCTCCGTGCTCGCGCAGGATTACCCAACGCGGCCGATACGCATCGTGTTGCCTTACCCGCCGGGTGGCGCCGCCGACAATATCGCGCGCGTGCTGGCGCCGCGCTTGAGTGACACGCTGGGCCAGCAAATCGTCATCGATAACCGCGGCGGTGCGGCGGGCATGATCGGCGCCGATATCGTGGCGAAGAGTGCGGCCGACGGCTACACGCTGCTGCACGACGCCAGCGCCTATGTGGTCAACCCGGCGCTGCGCAAAATGCCGTTCGATCCGCTGAAGGATTTAGCGCCCGTGGCCATGCTGATGCGCAGTCCGAACATTATTGTGGCGCATCCGTCGGTGCCGATTACGAGCGTGCGCGATCTGATTGATCTCGCCAAAGCGCAGCCGGAGCGCATTACTTTTGCTTCGTCCGGCTTCGGCAGTGCACCGCATATGGCGGGCGAGTTGTTTCAGTACATGACCAAGGTGCGCATGCTGCACGTGCCGTACAAAGGCGGCGGCTTGGTTTACGGTGATTTGCTGGGCGGCCAGGTGCAATTGTTTTTCGGCAGCGTTGCCAGTGCATTGCCGCATGTGCAGGCCGGCAAATTGAAAGGCATCGCGCTCACCTCGGCGCAGCGTTCGCGTTCCGCCCCGCAGTTTCCGACCATCGCCGAATCGGGCGTGCCGGGCTTTGAAATTTACGAATGGAACGCGATGTATGCGCCGGCCGGTGTTGCACCGGCTATCGTGACGCGACTCAACGCGACGTTGAATAAAATCATCGCCAACGCCGATGTGCAACAGCGCTATTTCCAAATGGGCGCCGACGCGGTGCCGATGTCGCCCGCAGAACTCGGCGCTTACGTGCGCAGTGAAATTGCCAAGTGGGGCAAAACGGTTAAGGAAATGGGCATCAAGGCTGAGTAGGTTAAATATTGTAACTATATGATTTTAAACAAATATTTGTTTTTCTCTGCGTGGCTTGGGCGCTGCCGGATGACGCTGAACAAACATTTTGTGCAGGCGCTGCATCAACTCGCGGTCAAGGCCAACATCGCGGCAGAAGGCGCAATTCGCGGCGCTGCTGCGCGCTGAAGTGGAAAAATACGCGAAGCTGGTCAAGGCTACGGATATCAAGCCGCAGAGCTGATTTTTTTGCTTTCACCGCGTTGTCAGCGTAGCCGCATCACGCAATGCGCTGCACGTTAAACATCGCCTCCCCGCGCGCCCAATGTCCAAAATTATCGATGAACATTTCCGCGCAGCGCGGCTCGTTGCCGGTGGAGGCCGAAGCGTTGTGCGGAGAAATCACCACGTTGGGCAGATCCCACAGCGCTGAAGCGGCCGGCAGCGGTTCCTGTATGTGTGCATCGAGGTATGCGCCGCCGAGGCGGCCGCTGCGCAGGGCGTCGATCAACGCGGGCTCGTCAACCACTTCGCCACGTGCGATGTTGATGAGCTTGGCGCCTTTTTTCAGGTACTTGAACGCAGCAGCGTCGATGAGATTCTCGGTCTCTCGAGTGAGCGGGCAGCACAGCACCAGCCAGTCCGCGCGCGGCAGCAGGTGCGCGAGTTGCGCGGGTGCATGCAATTCATCCACCGTGTCGTCGGCCTGACGCGGACTGCGCCGCACGCCGATGACCTTGAGGCCGAACGCATGCGCGTAGCCGGTGAATTTTTTGCCGATCGCGCCGACGCCGATCAGCAGCACCGTTTGGCCGGCGAGATCATCGGGCAGCGCCGCGCCGCGCAGCGGGCGCCATTCGTGTTCGCATTGACCGCGTAGGTGGCTGCCGAATCCGCGCGCGAGCATGAGCAACCCGGTAATGCCAGTCTGTGCCACGGGTTCGGCATTGGAGCCGGTGGAACTGGTGGTGATTACGCCTTTGGCATTGAGTTCTTTCACCAGCAATTGTTGCCCGATGCCGGAGCTGGTGTAGTGCACCCACT
Organism: Betaproteobacteria bacterium; assembly: GCA_043741415.1. Lineage (GTDB taxonomy): Bacteria > Pseudomonadota > Gammaproteobacteria > Burkholderiales > SG8-41 > UBA5216. The sequence goes on along the minus strand of JAYUAH010000355.1, from coordinate 6,879 downwards.
TGAGATTATTCATTCTCAACAGCGCATCGCTGTACGCGGCGTAGAGTTGATCGTTGAAGCGCATATCGCGATCAAGAAAAACAAAATCAATGCGGTCGCAATCCGCTTGCGACAAACGCGCCCCATCAGCCTCGGGCAGCGTGAAGAACGAAACCGCCTTGCCGTTGCCGGCGGTTTTGAATTTGTCGCCGAAGCGCGTGACGAATTGTTTGGAGACGAGTGCGGCGGGCATGGTCTATGTCATTTTCGATGAATATAAAAAAGTAAATAAAAACAAATACTTACATAACTATCAGGTATGGTAGGCTCAATCGGCCTTCATGCCGCGCTCCTTGATAACCTTGCCCCACTTTTCGGTTTCCTTTTTCACGTGCGCTGCAAATTCATCGGGCGTGCTGGCGATGATGTCGAGGCCGGCGTCACTGAAGCGCTTGATCGCGTCCGGGGCACTGAGCGATTTTTTCACGCGCGCGGCGAGCGAGTCGACGATGGCGCGCGGCGTATTTTTCGGTGCGAGCAAACCTTGCCAGGTGCTGAATTCATAGCCGGGCAGGGTTTCGGCAATCGCCTGCACCTCGGGTAATTGCGGCACGCGCTTCACGCTGGTGACACCTATCGCGCGCAACCGCCCCGAGCGCACATAACTCAGCGCGTCGGGCAAGGCCGGCACACCCATGCTGATCTCGCCCGAGACGGTGGCGATCAACGCCGGGCCGCCGCCTTTGAAATGCACCGCGGTGATGTTGGTTTTAGCGAGATAGTTGAACAGCTCCCCCGCGATTTGCGGATTGGTGCCCGGCCCCGCGGTGCCGTAGTTGAGTGCATCGCCGCGCGCGCGGGCGAGTGCAATCAACTCGCGCACATTCTTTGCGGGCAATGCGGGATGCACCAGCAGCACGGCCGGCGTGCCGGTGAGCAACGACACCGGCGCAAAATCGCGCAGCGCGTCATACGGCACACGGTTGTAGAGAAACTGATTGGTGACCAGCGGCAGCGTGTTGATCACCAGCGTGTAACCGTCGGCCGGCGCGTTGGCCGCGAGTTCCATGCCGATGTTGCCGGAGGCGCCGGCGCGGTTGTCGACCACGAATTGCTGGCCGTAACTGTCGGCCAGGCGCGCGGCAACCAAACGCCCGACGGTATCGACGCTGCCGCCGGGTGGAAACGGCGAGATCACGCGCACCGTTTTCGCCGGATAATTTTCGCTTTGCGCGCTGCTGAGCAGCGGCACCGCCGCCGCCGTTACAACCATGAAGGCCAGTATTTGTTTTTGCATAATTTTTTATTCCTTGGTGATGCCGATGCTTTTGTACGGCACGTGCGTGAGATTCACGCGTGCCGCGAGTTTGAACAGATCGCCGGCAAGCCGCGTGATCGAGCCATTGCCGCCGGAGCCAAAGTTAAACTTGCCCGGTTGTGCGGTGGCGGCGGCGATGAATTCCTTGACGTTCTGATACGGCAGGCCGGGGTGTATTACCAGCGCCTGCGGCGCGCTCGCCAATAGCGTGGTCGGCGTGAAATCCTTGAGCGGATAGTACGGCACGTGCTTTAACACATGCACGTTGATGGTGTGCGGCGAATCGCCGATCAGCAGCGTATAGCCGTCGGGCGCGGCCTTCGCCACAATCTCGCGGCCGAGTGAACCGGATGCACCGGGAAGATTGTCGATAACGAATTGCTGCTTCAGGTTTTCGCCCAGCCGTTGCGCGACGATGTGCCCGGTGGCGTCAGACGAGCCGCCGGGTGAATAAGGAATAACGACGCGCACCGGACGCGTGGCGTATTGCGCGCTTGCGCCTTGGGCACCGAGCGCTGTAGCCGCCAGCGCCGCGCTGCCCGCGATGTGAACGAATTTGCAGCGTGGCTGCACGAGTGTGCCTCAATTATTGATTGCGGCGCAGTTTATCCTATGCTCGAGTGCGCCGGTAGTTCGCGCGAGCGTCAAATTCGCTAGAATGAGCGCCACTATGGCGACTTCATCTCGTGCTCTTATTACCGAACCCGCTGCGTGGATCGGTGCGCACATCCAGAACGATCCGTCGTGGATTTATCATTTTGACGCGGCTGCGCTGGATGAGCTGGATGCCGCGCTCGCTCACGTTAAACGTGCCGGTGCGCGTATTCCATTCGGGCCGGCATCGTTTCCGTTGCCGTGTTTGTCGCACGTGATCGCGCAACTGCTCAACGATGTTGAGCACGGCTTGGGCTTTAAATTGTTGCGCGGCATTCCGCGCAGCCGCTATTCCGATGCGCACTGCGGGCTGCTCTACTGGGGCCTTGGGGTGCATTTTGGTATGCCGATTTCCCAGAACGCGCGTGGCCATTTGCTGGGCCACGTGCGCGACGAAGGCCGCACCCAGGCCGATGCCAATGCGCGCGCCTACCAAACCAATCAGCGCATGGATTTTCATACCGACATGCTGCCGATGGATTTATTGGGCCTGTTTTGCCTGCGCACCGCCAAGCGTGGCGGCGCGAGCAAAGTCACCAGTGCGTTAACCATTCACAACGTGCTGCGCGAGGAGCGTCCGGATTTACTCGAAGCGCTTTACGGCAATTTTCACATCGATTGGCGCGGCGAAGAACCCGCGGGCGAGCAGCCGTTATTCACGCTGCCGATGTTTAGCGAGCGCGATAGCAAAATCACCGCGCGCATCAACAGCCTGCCGTATTACGAATCGGCGGCGCACCATAATCAGGATGGCGCGCAATACGGGCCCACGCCGTTGCAGCGTGAAGCGCTGGTGATGGTGCAGGACATCGCCAACCGTCCTGAGCTGATGCTGACCATGGATTTTCAGGAAGGCGACATCCAGCTCGTCAACAACCATACGATGCTGCATGCGCGTGAAGCATACGAAGATTATCCGGAGCCCGGCCGTGAGCGTCACCTGCTGCGCATGTGGATCGCTGTAGATGAGGCGAAGCGCCGTCCGCTGGCGGGGGCGTTGACGGAGCGCTATCGGTGGGTGCGGCGGGGTGGGATTCCGCTGAAGGAAGTCAAGACGGCGTGATGGTACGTTTTTTTGAATAATTTTTATTGGAGGCTGCGATGACCGTAATCTTTCGCAAACTGCACCCGCAGGTAGGCGCCGAAGTCAGCCCGATTGATCTGCGCCAAGTATACGACCGCGCGACACTCGAACAATTGCGCAGCGGCATGGATGACCACGGCGTGCTGGTGTTTCGCAATCAACCGTTTACCGATGCCGAGCAACTCGCGTTCGCCGAGCGCTTCGACGGCACCTTGCATGTGAAGCCGGGTGCTGCGGCGCTGGCGGCGAATCGCTTCGGTAACGATGCTGTCGCCGATATTTCGAATGTCGATAACAGCGGCAACATTCTCAAGGCCGACGACCGCAAGCGCATCTATAGTTTGGGCAACCGGCTGTGGCATACCGATGCTTCATTTCAGGATCCGGCGGGCCGCTATTCCACGCTGTCGGCGCGGGTGATCCCGAAGGTGCATGCCAATACCGAATTCGCCGCTATGCGCGCCGCGTACGAGGCGCTCGACGCCGCCACGCGACAAAAGATTGCAGGCTTGAAAGTGCATCACACGATTACGCGCTCGCGCGAAATACTCGGCTTCGAGTTTTCGCAGGAAGAAAAAGCAAAACTTAAAGGCGCGATTCATCCGATGGTGCGGGTGAATCCGCGCACGGGCCGCAAATCGCTGTATCTGGCAGCGCACGCCGCGCGCATCATCGATTGGCCGGTGGCCGATGGCTTGTTGTTCGTGATGGAGTTGATGGAGCACGCGACACAACGCCAATTTGTTTACAGCCACGAGTGGCGCGATGGCGATTTTGTGATTTGGGACAACCTCGCCACCATGCATCGCGCTACAGCATTCGACGATGCGAAACATCATCGTGAATTGCGGCGGGTCACGACCATTGATGTGCCATTAGCCATCACGGTATAAAAATATTGTTTAAAATCAAATACTTATGTAAATTCGTCGCCGTGGTGCTGGCGCTGTTCGCGTCGCTCGCCAGCGCGGAAGTGGTGCGCGTCGATGTCACCAAGCGCGAAGATGTTTTGAACGGACGCGATTACGGCGCGGCCGGCAAGTACGAATGGATCAAAGGCCGCGCGCACTTCACGCTCGATCCGGCGAACTCGCGCAATGACATCATCGTCGATCTCAAACTCGCGCCGCGCAATGCGCAAGGCTTGGTGGAATTTTCGGCGGACATTCACATCATGCGGCCCAAGCTGCCGGCGCGCGCCAACGGCGTGGTGATATTCGATGTGATCAATCGCGGCCGGCACACCGTGCTTGAATATCTGAATCGTGGTGACCGCACGGCTGCGATCGGTACTGCGGAATTCATCGGCGATGATTTCCTGCTGAAGCAGGGCACGACGATGGTGTGGCTCGGCTGGCAGCAGGATTTGCCCGCGAATCCCGGACTGTTGCGTCTGGCGGGGCCGGTGGTGCAAGGTTTGAGCGGCTGGGTGTACGGCGAATTCACCACCGCGTCGCGCGCGATGGATGTGTCGCTCGGCGACCGTTTGTCGATACCCTATGCCGTGGCGGATATACAAGACAACGCCAGCGTGCTGGCGGTGAGCCCGTCACGCACAGTGCAACCGCGGCCGATTCCTGGCGAGCACTGGTCGTTTTCGCGTCTGCAGGATGGCGTGCTGACGGGTGATCCGCGGCGCGTTCACATCGAGGGCGGCTTCGTGCCCGGTGCGCAGTATCAGTTTGCGTATCGCGCGGAGCACCCGCAAATCGCCGGGCTCGGCCTGGCTGGGGTGCGCGACTTGATGTCGTGGATGCGTTACGACCCGGCGGCGCTCGCGCGTGGCACGCACGTCTACGCGTTTGGCATATCACAAAGCGGGCGCTTCCTGCGGCAGTTTTTGCATGAAGGCTTTAACGAAGATACGACGGGGCGCAAAGTCTTCGACGGCATGATGATTCACATCGCCGGCGGCGCGCGGCGCGGATTCAATGAGCGTTTCTCGCAACCGTCGCGCACTACCGGCTCGCGCGTGTTTCCGTTTACCGATGTTGAGCAGACCGACAATGAAACCGGTGAAAGCGGCGGCCTGCTCACGCGTGCCAAGGCGCGCAACGTGGTACCGAAAATTTTCTACACCAGTTCGTCGTGGGAATACTGGGGCAGTGCGGCCTCCGCCATCCACACCACAATGACGGGCGCAGATATCGAGATTCCTGGTACCAGCCGTGTTTACTCGTTTGCCGGCACTCAACACGTGCCGGCGCGTTTGCCGCTACGTAATGCTGGTGAAACGCCCGCAACCCGCGGGCAACTCGCGCACAACCCGATGGACTACCGGCCCGCGTTGCGCGCCTTGTATGCCGCATTCGATCAGTGGGTGCGCGCGGGCACCGAGCCACCGGCCAGCCGCTATCCGAAGGTGTCCGAGCGCAGCCTGGTGCCGCACGCCAGCCTCAACGAAGCGGGGCTCGGCGGCATTAATGTGCCCGAGGCCGCGCAGCCCGCGTTTCGTCTCGACAACGGCGAAAAAGAAACGGGTATTCCGTTGACCGTGCCGCCCAAGGTCGGCAAGCCCTATGTGACGCTAGTGCCGCAAGTGGATGAAGACGGCAACGAGCTGCCGGGCATCCGCATGCCCACACTCGCCGTGCCGCTGGCGACACACACCGGCTGGAATCTGCGCGCACCCGACATCGGTGCGCCGCGTGAACTGGTGCAACTCACCGGCGGCCTATACCCGTTTGCACGCACGCGCGAAGAGCGTCTCGAGCGCGGCGATACACGCGCGGCGATTACCGAACGTTATGCCTCGCGTGAGCAATATCTCGAACGCGTTGCCGCCGAGGCTGATTCGTTGGTGCAACAACGCTTGCTGTTGAAGGGGGATGTGCCGCACGTCCTGCGCGGCGCGGAGTCGTTGTGGACGTTAGTGATGGCGGAGCCGGTGGGGCGGGGGCGGTAGACTCGTTACTTCGCCAATCCCAGTGCCCCCAGTGACCCACGCAACTGCGCATATTGCGTGCGCAAATAGTCCGTAGTTTCGCGACTGTTCAAATATCCCGCCTCCTGAAAATTCCGCTCAAGTCCGGTTTTCCATTCGTCGGTTTTGGTGAGCTTGCCGAATACATCATCCCACAACGCAATCTGCGCAGGCGTCATGCCCCTGGGCCCAAGCACACCGCACCAGTTTGAAACAATGGCGTCTATGCCTTGCTCTTTCCAGGTGGGCACTTCGGCGAGCGCACCGCCCAGGCGGCTTGGCGAGCCGATGCCGATGATGCGCAGTTTGCCGGATTGCAAATGCGGCAGGATGTTGGAGGTGGCGGTGGCGATGACATCGACATGCCCGCCGAGTACCGCGGTAGTGAGTTCGCCGCCGCCCTGGAATATTGCAATCTTAAGTTTTTTAACATCGATGCCGGCGCTGTTGGCGACTCGGGCGATCAGGATGTGCAGGCTGCTGCCGCGTCCGTTGTTGGCAAATGTGACGGACGCGGGGTCATTTTTCAACTGCTGCACGAGGTCGCGTCCACTCTTGATCGGCGAGTTCGTGTTCACCGCGAGCGCGATGTATTGGCCGCTCAACATCGCCACCGATGTGAAGTCGGTGTAGCTGTAGGGCGTGGCGCCGGTGATGTGTGCCGATAATATCGACGGCGAGATGATCAACAGATGATGCGGATCGCGTGCGCGTTGCGCGAGATACGCCCACGCGATGGCGCCGCCGGCGCCGACTTTGTTGACCACGCTGCTGCTGACCGCGAGGAGTTTTTGTTGCTGCAGAATTTTTTGTAGCGTGCGTCCGGTTAAATCCTGAAAACTGCCGGCGGCGAGGCCGACCACGATTTCTACATTTTTCTCGGGCTTCCACGGTGTTTGGGCGCGGCTCGCAGTCGCCATC
>JAYUAH010000354.1:0-1846 GCA_043741415.1 Betaproteobacteria bacterium | reverse complement strand
GCGTCGCTATCAGCAAACGCTTCGAAGCGGTGGCGTTAAGCGACGCTGCCGAAGTCGCGCGCATGATCATCAAACGCGAGGCAATCGCCGAGCGTCTCGACAAGCTGCTCGCCAACAACGCGATACTGCTGTTGCCCACCGTTCCCGACATCGCGCCCACACTCAATTGCCCGCACGAACAAACCACCGCGTTTCGCGAACGCGCGATGGGCATGTTATGTATTTCGGGTATCGGGCGCTTGCCGCAGGTGAGTTTGCCGCTGGCGACAGTGAATGGCTGCCCGCTCGGCCTGTCGCTGGTGGCTGCACGTGGCAACGACGAAATGCTACTTCGTGCTGCAAAAAATATTCAATAAAATCAAATACTTACAATATGGCCACGTACACCTACCGCATCGTCAACGTGTTCGCAGACGAAGCAGCCGCGCACAGCAAACTCAGCGGCAATCCGCTGTGTGTATTCGAAGATGCGCGCGGCATGGATACCGCAACCATGCAGGCGCTGACGCTGCAATTTAATTTATCGGAGAGCGTGTTCGTGTTGCCGTCGGACAAAGCCACGGCGCGCATCCGCATCTTCACTACCGCGTTTGAAATGCCGTTTGCGGGCCACCCGACGCTGGGTGCTGCACACGTGGTGCGCGCCCTCAAAAGCGCGGGTGATGCGATCACGCTGGAAACCGGTGCCGGTGTCATTCCGGTGCGGGCGAACGAAGATACCTGGACGCTCAAAGCCAACGCGCCGACCACGCGACCGTATGCACAGTCGATGGCCGCACTCGCGCAAATGTTAAACATCAGCGAAGCGGATATCGCCGACACGCCGCTGTGGGTGAACACCGGCAACGAACAACTGGTGGTGCCGCTGGCCAGTGTTGATGCGGTGCGGCGCATTAAACCCGATGCAGTGCGCATGGCTGCAGAGACCGCGGTCGATGGCACCAGCAAAGTGTACGTGTGGGCCTGCATCGGCGGCGACGAATTGCAAGTGCGGTTTTTCGGCTTAAAGCATGGCGCCGCGTGGGAAGACCACGGCACCGGCAGTGCAGCGGCGAATCTCGGCGGCTGGTACGTCGCGCGCAAATTACCGAGTGCGCCGCGGCCGTTGAAGCGCGTGATTCATCAAGGCGAACCGATCGCGCGTCCGGCGCGTTTGCTGCTCGACGTCGATGCGGGCGGCAGCATTTACGTCGGCGGGCGCGTGATTGAATTAGGCGCGGGCGCCGTCACGCTCTAAACCGTAGGGCGGATAAGGCGAATGCCGCCATCCGCCGCATGGAACGTCGTTCCCGGTATCCATCATTCGGCGGAAGGCGCTGCGCTTTTCCGCCCTACGAAATGGCCGTACCCGTTACTCCGTCTTGATGCCGGCAAACTTAACGACCTTTGCATTCTGCGCAAGCTCGCGTTTGATGAACGCAGCAAATTCTTCAGGCGTCGAGGTGCGTGGGTCGAGGCCCTGCTTGATAAACGTTTCGCGCATCTCGGGTGTGTTGACGCTTTTGACGATGGCGGCGTTGAGCCGCACGATGATGTCTTTGGAAACGCTAGCCGGCACCAGCACGCCGTTCCAGCCCGAACGCTCGTAGCCCGGCAGTGCCGCCTCGCTCAGCGTGGGCACCGCAGGCAGTAACGCGGCGCGCGCCGCACTGGTGACCGCCAGCGCCTTGATTTTTTTCAGGCCGACGAACGGCACCGCGCCGGTGACACTGGGGTACCCAACGTCAATCTCACCCGATACCAGCGCGGTTGCAGCCTCCGGCGGTCCGCGATACGGCACGTGCAGCATTTTCACATCGGCCATCATGTTGGCAATCTCGCCCGCAAAATGTGCTGAGCTGCCCAC
>JAYUAH010000353.1:0-1847 GCA_043741415.1 Betaproteobacteria bacterium | reverse complement strand
TGATCGGCATCCGACAAAAATTTGTAGCGCCGCCACTTGGCGACGATTTTCGCCACGATGTCGCGGTTCTCCTCGTGGATTTGCGCCTGCGGCTCGGTCATCGGCACGAAAATATTCTTATCGATACGCTTGGGCAGTTGCGTCAACACTTCGGATTTGCGCCGCCGTATCATCACCGGCGCCAGCGTGCGCGCGATGACATCCAGCTTCTGGTAGCCGATGACGCGCCCGGCTTCGTCGCGCGTCTGATGCTCGTTGAGCAGCCGCCACGTCGGCCCCAACCGACGCTGATCGACGAACTGCACAATCGAGATCAATTCCTCCAGCCGGTTTTCCAGCGGCGTCCCCGTCAGCACGAACGCATAGGGTGTGGCGATGCGCTTCAAGGTGCGCGCGGCGCGCGTATTCCAGTTCTTGATGCGTTGCGCTTCGTCGGCTATCACCAGATCCGGCGACCAGCGCGTGATCTCGTCCACATCGCGCGTGAGGGTGTCGTAGGACGCGATCTTCCACCCCGCTGCATCGGCATACTGACGCTTGCGATTCGCCAAATTGCCGGAAATCACCAGCGCCTTGCGCCCGGTGAAGCGCGCAAGTTCGAGTTCCCACTGGTGCTTGAGCGAGGTGGGACACACCACCAGCACGCGCTCGATGCCCGCATGCCGGGTCAATATCTCGGCGGCGGCGATGGCCTGCACCGTCTTGCCCAAACCCATATCGTCGCCGATCAAACAACGCCCGGTGCGCGCGGCAAACAACGCGCCCTCGCGCTGGTAGGGATGCAAAGGCTCCTTTAGCAAACCCGCAAAAGCCGCATCGCTCGCGCCGCGCGGGAAAGCCTTTTCCATCACGCGGATCAACCGTTCCTGATCGCGCACGGCGGCCAGAAAATTCAGCGCGTCATCGTAGACCCGCAGCTCGTGATGCTCATGCGCCGTGGCGAGAAATCGATCGAGTTGTTCCATGCGTTGCGACGGCAACACCCAGCCGGCATTTACGTCGAATACGCCCCGCGCCGCCGCGAGCAGGGCCGCCGGGCAATCCGCGCCCGGACGAAAATACACGTCACGCCGCGCGCCGTAGCTCAAATAAATTTCGCTGGAGGGCGGATGAAATCCGTTGGCGAAGGCCGCGCGCGCGCCGCGCTTGCGTTGCAGCCTTGCCAGCATGAACTCGACATGCTTGCAGGTGCCCAAATCATTGGTGGAAAAATCCGGACACGAACAAAAATTCTCGCTGGGCTGCAGGCCTCGTATCGCTACGCGGTAGCGCCCGCCGCTCGCCGGATTGATCACGCGATATTCGGAGAAGATCGGCTCGCTGCCCAGATTCTCGAATTTGAAATCCTGATCACGGCCGAATTGGCGGCGCAAGGTGCGCTGCCACGCGTCCACCGCCATATTCTGTGGCGCATGCAGCCGCGACAGCTTGAGTTCCATTTTTACGGACTTCTTGCGCGGCGCGCGGGATTTTTTCGGCATGGGTCGGGCTTTCACGGACGACGGGAGAACTGCGGTAAAGTGACGGCAAGTTTAACGCAGCCCTGTGAAAACCGTTATCGGGTATCGTGCACCAAACTTCATAACTGTTGCCTCTGCAGCTACCCCGTGTCTACAATCCGGCACTATCTTTCCGCTGCAGACTTCTGTCGGGAACCGTCGATGCCTACCCAATCCATGAAATTCGGTCACTTCGGCATTAACTGCTTCGACATCACCGCGATGGAAAATTTTTACACGCAGGTGATGGGCATGGTGGTGTCCGATCGCGGCTACATACCGCCACCGGGCGATCGGCACATCGTGTTCATGACCCTCGATCCAGCGGAGCATCATCAATTTATTCTG
>JAYUAH010000352.1:0-4579 GCA_043741415.1 Betaproteobacteria bacterium | reverse complement strand
GTGATACGCCATCAGCGGTTTACCTTGCGCCGGTGCGATGGTTTTTTCCCACTCGCGCATTTTGGTTTGCAAACGCTGCAAAAATTGCGCACGTTCGGCTTCATAAAACTTTGCATTGGGCGCATCTACGCGTGCCAGTGCTTCGAGGATGACGCCAGTGATGATTTCCGCGTTCGCCGGATCCAGCCAGTAGTGCGGGTTGCCGTTGCCATGCGCGTGTCCGCCCGAGGGGCCGACTTGCGTGCCGCGCACATCTAAGAGTGCAATGCCGAATGAACAATCGACGTTACGTTCGCCGCCGCGCGCGAGTTCGCGCCGCCCGCTTTGCAGCGCCAGTTTGTCCACCCATAAATCGTAATCCGCGCCCACGCGCAGCAGCAGCGCCGCATCGCGCAGGCGCGCGGCATCCTGCGGCTTCGGTTGATAGTCCTCGGCATCGACGTTGGGCGGCACTAAACTAACCACGTTCACGCGGCTGCCGCCAATGGCTTCCGCGAGGCTTTTGAGATCGGTGGTGGTGGCGACGATGCGCAGCGGTTCGGCACCCAACGCTGCGTTCGCCTGCCCACTTATGGCGAGCACAAAAAGCAAACGGGCCGCCACGCTGGCGGCCCGCCTTATTGTACGAAACACGATTACTTCGGCGCCAGCCAGAGACTCTTGGGTATCAAGCAATGCACATTTTTCTCAGGCCCCCACACGTCACCGACGCGGCAATCCATCGCCGCGCTGGCAAGGCCATACGCATCCAGCCGTGCAATGCCTTTTTTCTCTTCGAGGAATTTAATCATCGCGCGCGAGGCGTCGTCCATCGCACGATTCATATCCTTGTCTTTGGCGTGCGTGACGTAGTATTGCGCGGTCTCGCGCGTGGGCCGCTCCATGTCTTCGCGTGCAGCGGGGTTCTTCGGGTTCAGGCAGTGAATGCCTTTTTTGATGTTCACCACCTGCGACACACGGCAATCCGACACGCGATTCATCAACTGCGCCGCTTGCTCCACCGAGAGTTTGCGCTGCTCGGCGAGAAACTTCGCGGTCTGCTCCATGGCGATTTCGAGGGCCTTGTTCAAGTCCGCGTCGAAACCCATAGTGATCCACGACTTCGGCGTTTCGATGCGCGGCATGTCGAGCTTCATGGTTTTCACCACTTCTACCGTTATATTCAACTCGCGATAGGCCGTTTCCAGCGCGGTGAGGTTGACCTCGCCGTTGCCCTGCGCGGCGTGCGAGTCGCCCGTCCACAACAGCGCGCCGGGCACCTGCACCGGCACATACAGTGTGGTGCCCTCGACAAAATCGCGGATGTCCATGTTGCCGGCAAATTCGCCCGGCGGCACCGAGCTGTACTGGCCGGGTTCCTTGCGCGCCACGCCGAGCGTACCCGGAAATGGTTTCACCGGTATGAACACGCCTGGCAAAAACTCAGTGACCTTGCGCTCCATGTCCAGATACAGGTACTTCACCTGCCCATCCGGATACTCCTTGGGGAACTGTCCGAACATGCCCGGCACGTTGAAGTTGGTCGCATACGCGCGCGGCACGACTTTATTGAGCTTCACCTTGAGCACATCGCCCGGCTGTGCGCCATTGACAAAAATCGGCCCGGTCAACGTATGCGGGCCGCGCCCCGGATGATCGGTGCGCAGCTTTTTGATCGCCTCGATAGTGGTGCCCGGCACCACCTGGTTGTGCGAGTGCATCATGGTTTCAAGCGCTATGGTATCGCCCGAATCCACGCGCAGCACCGGCGGCTGCGCGTTGTTGAACCAGCCCCATTGCGTGGTCTCCAGCGTCGCCGGCAACAGATGAAATTTGCCAGGCAATTTTTTGCCGGGCAGCGCTTCGGACTGTGCGTAAACGCTGGCGGCTGTACTGAGCACAGTGATCAAGGCCAGTGCGGATAATGATTTATGCATACAATTCCCCTGAGTGATTCGCGGCAACGTATTAGTATGTCTTGTATTGCAAATACTTGCCACTCATCACGATCTGCACCCGGTCGCCATTCGGATCAGCCTGACGCTGCAGGTCCATTTTGAAGTCAATGGCGCTCATGATGCCGTCACCAAATTCCTCGTGTATCAGTTCTTTGAAAGTGGTGCCGTAGACGCTCACCAGTTCATAAAAACGATAAATCAGCGGATCAGTCGGCACCGCCGTGGGCAGCGAGCCTTTATACGGCGCCTGTTGCAACAGCAGCACCGCATACGGCGGCAAGCCCAGCAGTTTGCCGGCGGCGATCGCCTGCGCTTTGGTCATTTTCATCTGACCCAGCAGTGCTGCGGTAGTCCATTCCTTACTCTGGCCTACCGTCTTGGCGATCTTGGTCCAGGAGAGACCTTTTTTGAGTCTATTCATCACCACCAGTTCGGTGACGTCGGTGCGCTGCATGGGTTTTTCCATAAGTCTCCGCCGATTAATTTTGAGTTATCTAAAATTCACCACCACCGCCGACTCGGGCCGCGGTATCTCGGCCTTGGGCGCAGGGGGTTCGGGTTGCGTTTCCAAGCCGGGCGTCACCAGCGGCGGATTTTTCGCGTCGTAATCGGCGGGCAATTCTTCGCTGAAGCGCTTGGAACGGCTCACCAGAAAATCAACCAAGTGGTTGCGTATGGCATAAAAGCGCGGCAGTTTGTGCAGTGTTTCACGCGAGCGTTCTTGCGGCAAGGTGTTGACCACGATTTCGGCGATGCGCGCTTGCGGGCCGTTGGACATCAACATGATTTTGTCGGAGAGCAAAATCGCTTCGTCGACATCGTGGGTGATCATGAACACGGTTTGATGGGTCGCCGCGCAGATTTTTTTCAGCTCATCCTGAATGTTGCCACGTGTGAGTGCGTCGAGTGCGCCGAAGGGCTCATCCAGCAGCAGCATTTTGGGTTCAATCGCGAACGCGCGCGCGATGCCCACACGCTGTTTCATGCCGCCGGAAAGCTCAGAGGGCTTTTTGTGCTCGGAGCCGGTGAGACCAACCAGATCGAGATAGCGTTGGCAATGGGCGTCGATGGACTTGTGCGTTTTGTCGGGCCAGCGCGAGCGCACGGCAAATTCGACATTTTTCTTCGCGCTGAGCCAGGGCATCAGCGCGTGGCCCTGAAACACCACGCCGCGTTCGAGGCTGGGGCCTGCGATTTCGCGGTCGTCCATCAATACGTGCCCGGCGCTGGCCGTATCCAGCCCCGCCAGCACGTTCAAAATCGTGGTTTTGCCGCAGCCGGAGTGGCCGATAATGCACACGAACTCGCCTTTTTCGATGTTGAAATACACGTCGTCGAACACCGTCAAGTCGGGCTTGCCGCGCGCGCTGGGGAATGTTTTGGCGAGCCCTTCAGCCACAAGAAACGATTTTGGTTTCATTTTTTTTACTCCACGTATGTCACGAGTTTTTGCAGTATGCCGAACATCAGATCGAGCACCATGCCCACCACGCCGATCAGCAGAATCGCGAATATCACGTTGGTGAGCGAGAGGTTGTTCCATTCGTTCCACACGAAGTAGCCGATGCCGGTGCCGCCGACCAGCATTTCAGCGGCGACAATCACCAGCCACGCAATGCCCATCGAAATGCGCATGCCGGTCATAATGGTGGGCGCCGCCGCCGGCAATATCACCAGGAACGCCTTGCGCATGACGCTCACTTCCAGGGTGCGTGCCACGTTCAACCAGTCTTTGCGCACCGACGCCACGCCGTAGGCGGTGTTGATCAGCATCGGCCAGATCGAACAAATGAAAATCACGAATATCGATGAGGTCGCGGAATCCTTGATGGTGTAGAGCGCGAGCGGCATCCACGCCAGCGGCGAAATCGGTTTCAGCACCTGGATGAACGGATCGAGCGCCCGATACAACAGCGGCGACATGCCGATCATGAAACCCAAGGGAACCGCCACCAGCGCCGCCAGCAAAAATCCCCCCATCACGCGCGCCAGCGAGTAGGCGATCTGGATGCCGATGCCTTTGTCATTGGGGCCTTTGTCGTAGAACGGATCGGACAAATGTTTCTTTATCGTCTCGCCCATTTGCGCGGGCGTGGGCAGACCATCCTGCTTTTTGGCGCTCTTGCCCATCAGTTGTTCGTACTCGGTGAGCGCACCGCCTTTCTTCTCCGTGGTCTGCGTGGCGGCCTGCCAGATCCCCAGGAAAAGCAGAAAAATAACCAGCGACAGCGCACTCGCTTTGATGCCCATACTTTTGGCCATGTCTAACTCCTTTTGATAGCAAAACTTGCCACGTACGCATCCGGCGCGGCAGCGTCGAACACCTTGCCCATAACAATGATCTTGCGATAATTTTCCGACGGCGGCTTGTAGCCCATCGCCGTCATGTGCTTGCGCGCGTCGGTGAGTAAATAGATTTGCTCGGTCAAATCTTTCCAGCGCACTTCCCCCTTGATGTAGCCCCAGCGTTTCATTTGCGAAAGTATCCAGGTGGCCATCGAGTACCAAGGGAACGGATCGAAATCCACCCGCGCTGGATCGTTTTTTATGTTCCCTAATCCATCCGCATACTTGCCGGTCAGCACCTGCTCCAGCACGGGAATCGGCTGATTCAGATAATTCGCCGGCGCGAGAGATTCCGC
>JAYUAH010000351.1:0-1854 GCA_043741415.1 Betaproteobacteria bacterium | reverse complement strand
GTGGCGGTGTCGCGGTCGTCGCTTATGCCATAGACGACAAACTGCCTGCGGACTGCCTGCGTTTGCCCGCGGCGCGCGATGAGACATCGTTGCTGGGTGCCGTGTCTTCTGAAGTGACGGTTGAGCGCGTGGCCGCGCAGAATCCACAGCAGCGGGTAGCGGTGTGAGCATCGTGCTCCAGCCCATTGTTAACTTCGGCTATTGGCTGTGGGGCCTGCTGGCCGCGGTGCTGGCGTGGCTGTTCGGCAATGAGCTGGCACCGTACGTTTTATATGGCGTGAAAATTCTGCTGTTGATTGTGTGCATCGTCGCGCCGCTGATGTTGGGCGTGGCCTATCTCACGCTGTGGGAGCGCAAGGTGATCGGCTGGATTCAGTTGCGGCTGGGACCGAATCGTGTCGGCCCGCTCGGTTTGTTGCAGCCGATCGCCGATGGATTGAAGCTGCTGGTAAAGGAAATTATTATTCCTTCCGGTTCCAGCAAACTGCTGTTTGTGATTGCCCCGGTGATGGCGATCATGCCGGCGCTGGCGGCATGGGCCGTGGTGCCCTTCGATCCCGATATGGTTTTGGCCAACATCGACGCCAGCCTGTTGTACATCATGGCGATCACCTCGATGGGGGTGTATGGCGTGATCATCGCGGGTTGGGCATCCAACTCCAAGTACGCATTCATCGGCGCCATGCGTTCGGCGGCGCAGATTGTGTCGTATGAAATCGCCATGGGCTTTGCGCTGGTGGGCGTGCTGATGGCCGCGCAGAGCCTCAACCTCGTGGATATCGTCAAAGGCCAGCAGAGCGCGTTGGGCCTGTTCGGCTGGTTCTGGATTCCGCTGTTTCCGCTGTTCATCACCTATCTGATCGCGGGTGTGGCCGAGACCAATCGCGCGCCGTTCGACGTGGCCGAGGGCGAATCCGAAATCGTCGCCGGTTTTCACGTCGAGTATTCAGGCATGACCTTCGCGATCTTCTTTCTCGCCGAATACGCCAACATGATTTTGGTATCGACCTTGTGCTCCATCATGTTCCTCGGCGGCTGGCTGTCGCCGTTCCCGGAATCGTGGGGCGTGCTGGGCGCTTCGAGTTTTCTGTGGCTTCTGGCCAAGGCCTTTTTGGTGGTGTCGAGCTTCTTGTGGTTTCGCGCGACGTTTCCGCGCTATCGCTACGACCAGATCATGCGCCTGGGCTGGAAAGTGTTTATCCCGGTGACGCTGGTGTGGATTGTCGTGCTCGGCGCCTGGATGCAGACGCCGTTGTGGGTATGGTGGAAGTCGTGAGGCATAGCGCATGATCGACAAGATAAGCGGTTTCTTCCGCACGTTCCTGCTGATTGAGCTGGTGAAGGGCATGATGCTCACCGGGCGCTATATGTTCGCGCGCAAAATCACGGTGCAGTTTCCCGAAGAAAAAACCCCGCAGAGTGGCCGCTTTCGCGGCCTGCACGCATTGCGCCGCTATCCCAACGGCGAAGAGCGCTGCATCGCCTGCAAGCTGTGCGAAGCGGTGTGCCCGGCGCTGGCGATCACCATTGAATCCGAGCAGCGCGACGACGGCACGCGCCGCACCACGCGCTACGACATCGATCTCACCAAGTGTATTTTCTGCGGCTTTTGCGAAGAATCCTGTCCGGTGGATTCGATCGTGGAGACGCGTATTTTTGAGTATCACGGCGAAAAGCGCGGCGACCTGATTTACACCAAGCCCATGCTGCTTGCGCTCGGCGACGTTTACGAAGAACAAATTGCCAAAGATCGCGCAGCTGACGCGCGTTATCGCTAGATGCATCGCCCACTTTCATCGCAATGACTTTCCAAACCTTCATCTTCTATTTCCTGTCCACCGTGCTGATCATCGC
>JAYUAH010000350.1:0-4585 GCA_043741415.1 Betaproteobacteria bacterium | reverse complement strand
AAACTGCGTGACGCGGGCTTTAGTCCCGGCATTATCAGTCGTGGCTATGGCGGCACAGTGAGCGGCCCGTATACGGTGGCGGACAACGACGACGCCGCACGTTGCGGCGACGAACCGCTGCTGCTCGCGCGGCACACCCGCTGCCCGGTGTGGATCGGCAAACATCGTGTGGCCGCGGCGCACGCGCTGCTGGCCGCGAATCCGCGGTGCAACGTCATCGTCAGCGACGACGGCCTGCAACACTATCGCCTCGCGCGCGACGCTGAAGTCGCCGTGGTCGATGGCGCGCGCGGCCTCGGTAACGGCTGGTTGTTGCCTGCGGGGCCGCTGCGCGAAACGGCGTCGCGATTGAATCGCGTAAGCGCCGTGGTCATACGCGGGCCTACAACGCAGCCGCTGCAAACCACGCCGCCGCAATTTGTAATGACGCTCGAACCCGCCGCATTGCGCAATCTGCGCGACGCCAACCGTCGCGTGGATGCCGGCCATTTCAAAAATCTACGCGTGCATGCCGTCGCCGGCATCGGCAACCCACAACAATTTTTCGACATGCTCACCCGCATGGGCATCGCGCACACGCCGCACGCGTTTCCCGATCACCACCGTTTTAGCGCCGCGGATCTCGTGTTCAGCGATTGTGACGCGGTCGTGATGACCGAGAAGGATGCGGTAAAATGCGAACGCGACGCCGCCGACATCCACTGGGCGCTTCAGGTAGAGGCCCGCATCGACGACGCACTCGCTCGCCAGCTCATGCAACGAATCAAACGGAATCCCTGAATGGACAGCAAACTACTCGACATCCTCGCCTGCCCGCTGTGCAAAGGCCCGCTGCTGTACAAAAAAGCCGATGCCGAACTCATTTGCAAACCGTGCCGCCTGGCCTTTCCGATCAAGGACGATATTCCGATGATGCTGGAGGATGAAGCGCGGAAAATTCCACCGGAAGTGGAACTGTAGCGTGTTCAGAGTTCAGGGTTGAGTGTTCAGGGCAAAAACGTGCCGCGTCCGCCATACTCGACTCTCAACCCCGAACACCCAACCCTCAACATGCAATTCACCGTCATCATCCCCACCCGCTACGCCTCCACGCGCTTTCCCGGCAAGCCGCTGGCGGATATCGCGGGCAAGCCCATGGTCGTACGCGTGGCGGAGCAGGCAGCGAAAAGCGGTGCACGTGAGGTGATTGTTGCTACCGATCATGCGGAAATCGCGCGCGTGGTTGAAGCGCACGGCTACGAAGTCATGATGACGCGCAAAAACCACGCCACCGGCACCGACCGTCTCGCCGAAGTGGTGGCCAAACGCCGCTTTGGCGCCAAGCACGTGGTGGTCAATGTCCAAGGCGACGAGCCACTGATACCGTCGGCGCTGATCCGCAGCGTGGCGGCGAGCCTTGCCGCGCATCGCGATGCGGCCATTGCCACGGCCTGCCACCGCATTACCAGCAGCGAGGAATTCGCAAATCCGAACGTGGTGAAAGTGGTGCTCGACCGCGCCGGCTATGCCCTGTATTTCAGCCGCGCGCCGATTCCGTACGCGAGAGACGCCTTCGCCAACGGCATGCCGCTCCACGTAACTACCCTGCCTCCACGCCTGCCCGCCTACCGGCATTTGGGCATTTACGCTTATCGCTGTGGATTTCTCAGCACTTTCAAAAAGTTGCGTAAGGTCGCAATGGAGGATTTCGAGGCGCTGGAGCAACTGCGTGCGCTGGCGCATGGGTATCGCATCAGCGTCGCCATCACCCAAGCCGCGCCTCACCCCGGCGTCGATACCCCCGCCGACTTGCAGCGCATTCTGCGCCACTACCGCCGTGCGCAGTGACTTGGGCGGGGTCGCTGCGCTATAATCGCTTCATTATTAAGAATAATCTAGCCGCTACACGTGCCGGATCCAGGGAGGATTTTGCCACGTCGCGATCTGCGGCATTCTTCTAACTATTTGTTTTAATTCACTTTTACTATGCGCATTTTGTTACTGGGCGCGCCCGGTGCCGGCAAAGGCACGCAGGCGCAATTCCTGATGAGCAAGTTTGGCATTCCGCAAGTCTCCACCGGCGACATGCTGCGTGGCGCCATACGCGCCGGCTCGCCGCTGGGCATCGAGGCCAAAACGTATATGGACCAGGGCGCGCTGGTGCCGGATAAACTGGTCATCGCGCTGGTGAAAGATCGCATCCAGCAAGCCGATTGCACGCAGGGTTTCATTATGGATGGTTTTCCACGCACGCTGCCGCAAGCAGAAGCGCTGCGCAGCATCGGCGTTGATTTCGATTTCGTGTTGGAGATCGATGTCCCCGATGACGAAGTCATACGCCGCATCAGCGGCCGGCGCGTGCATCCGGCATCGAACCGCATTTATCATATCGAGTTCAGTCCGCCCAAGGTCGCCGGCCACGACGATGTTACCGGCGAGCCGCTGGTGCAACGTCCGGACGACCAGGAGGCCACCGTCAAGTCGCGCCTGGCGATCTACCACGCGCAGACGCAGCCGCTGGTGCAGTACTACATCGATTGGAACAACAGCGGTGATGCCCGTGCCCCGCTATGCGCACGCATCGCCGGACGCGGCAGCGTCGAGGCCATTCGCGACCGTGTTTTCTCGGCACTAGAACAGAAAAAAAACTTTTAAAATCAAATACTTAATGTTAAGACGGAGAAGCTAAGAAATGACTGCATATCAGGGACTGACCCTAGCCATCTTGTGCGCGATCATCGGCATTATTTTCGGCGGTGTGTGGGCCAAACAGGTTATCAGCCAGCCCGACGGCAACGACCGCATGCGCGAAATCGCTGCAGCCATTCATACCGGCGCGGTGGCTTATTTGTGGCGGCAATACAAAACCATCGCCATTGTCGGCGTTGCACTGTTTATCATCATGGCGGTCTTCCTCGATAAAGCCACGGCGATCGGCTTTGCCATCGGCGCCATTCTCTCCGGTGCTGCCGGCGCGATCGGCATGAATGTCTCTGTGCGCGCTAACGTGCGCACCGCTGAAGCCGCACGCACGGGCCTGAATGAGGCGCTGCAAATCGCCTTTCGCGGCGGCGCCATCACCGGCTTGCTGGTGGTGGGCTTGGGCCTGTTGGGTGTGGCGGGCTTTTTCGGCGTGCTGTATCTGGGCCTCGGCATGTCGCTCAAGGATGCGGTGCATCCGCTGGTGGGCTTGGCCTTCGGCGGCTCGCTGATTTCGATATTCGCGCGCTTGGGTGGCGGCATTTTCACCAAGGGTGCCGACGTCGGCGCCGACCTGGTGGGTAAAGTCGAAGCCGGCATTCCCGAAGACGATCCGCGCAATCCTGCGGTCATTGCCGATAACGTGGGCGACAACGTCGGCGACTGCGCCGGCATGGCCGCCGACCTGTTCGAGACCTACGCCGTCACCTTGATCGCGACGATGGCGCTGGGCGCGCTGATGGTGGCGTCAGCCCCGATGGCCGCAGTGATCTACCCGCTGCTGCTGGGCGGGGTGTCGATCATCGCGTCGATCATCGGCTGCTCGTTTGTCAAGGCCAGTCCGGGCATGAAAAACGTGATGCCGGCGCTGTACAAGGGCCTGGCGGTGGCGGGCGTGCTGTCGCTGATCGCGTTTTACTTCGTCACCAAGGCGGTGATGCCTGATGACGCGCTGGGTGCCGGTACTCAGATGCGGCTGTGGGGCGCCTGCGCCGTGGGCCTGGTGTTGACGGCCGCGCTGGTCTGGGTCACCGAGTACTACACCGGCACCCAGTACCCGCCGGTCAAGCACATCGCCCAAGCCTCCACCACTGGCCACGGCACCAACATCATCGCCGGCCTGGGTGTGTCGATGCGCTCGACGATGTGGCCAGTGCTGTGCATCTGCGCCGCCATCCTGGCAGCCTACGGCCTGGCCGGTCTGTACGGCATTGCCACCGCCGCCACCGCCATGCTCAGCATGGCCGGCATCGTGGTGGCACTCGACGCCTACGGCCCGATCACCGACAACGCCGGCGGCATTGCCGAAATGGCCGAACTGCCCAAGTCGGTGCGCGACGTGACCGACCCGCTCGACGCGGTGGGCAACACCACCAAGGCGGTGACCAAAGGCTACGCCATTGGTTCGGCCGGCCTGGCCGCGCTGGTGCTGTTTGCCGACTACACCCACTCGCTGGAAGGCCGCGGCATCAGCGTGGCATTCGACCTGAGCGACCCCAAGGTGATCGTCGGCCTGTTCATCGGCGGCCTGATCCCCTACCTGGTCGGCGCGATGGCAATGGAGGCCGTGGGCCGCGCCGCCGGCTCGGTGGTGGTGGAAGTGCGCCGCCAGTTTGCCGACGGCATGATCATGGCCGGCAAGCGCAAGCCCGACTACAGCGCAGCGGTCGACATGCTCACCAGCGCGGCGATCAAGGAAATGATCGTGCCCTCGCTGCTGCCGGTGGTGGTGCCGGTGGTCGTCGGCCTGACGCTGGGTGCCGCGGCACTGGGTGGCCTGCTGATGGGCACGATCGTGACCGGCTTGTTCGTTGCGATCAGCATGTGCACCGGCGGCGGCGCCTGGGACAACGCCAATAAGTACATCGAAGACGGCCACTTCGGCGGCAAGGGCAGCGACACCCAC
>JAYUAH010000349.1:0-10638 GCA_043741415.1 Betaproteobacteria bacterium | reverse complement strand
CGAGAATAATGCCGCCGATGACGCCGACCTTGGTATAAGGCAGCACCACGTTCCACACCACTTCCCAGGTGGTAGCGCCCACGCCGTACGCCGATTCTTTGATCATTTGCGGCGTAATTTCGAACACGTCGCGCATCACCGACGCGATAAATGGAATAATCATAATCGCGAGAATGATGCCCGCCGACAGCAGTCCAACGCCGATCATGGGGCCCGCGAACAGCTTGCCGATCAGCGGTATGTGGCCGAAGGTTGCCTTGAGCGCGGGCTGTATGTATTGGCCGAACAAGGGCGCGAATACCAACAAGCCCCACATGCCGTAGACGATGCTGGGAATCGCCGCCAACAACTCGATGGCGGTGCCCAGTGGGCGGCGCAGCCACGGCGGCGAAAGTTCGGTCAGAAAAATCGCAATGCCGAACGACACCGGCACCGCGATCACCAGTGCAATGGCGGAGGTCACCAAGGTGCCGTAGATCGGGATCAGCGCACCGAATTTCGCCGCGGGCGGATTCCAGTCGGCGGTCCACAGAAAAGGCAGGCCGAACGTTTGCATTGCCGGCCACGCGCCGTAGATCAGTGAAACAATAATGCCCGCCAAAGACGCGAGCGCAAGCATGGCAAATGAACGCGTCAGATTGGCGAAAATAAAATCGCCCAGTTTTGACGGCTTTTTGCGTACGGAGGGTTCCATGGCCAGACCTGAAGGCGCTTCTGCCGCGAGTGCGGCTCCCGCTTCGACTAGTGTCATGGGTATCGCCTTAAAAAACAAGTAAGGGCCAATCGCTTTGACCAGCAGCCGCCGACGCAGGTCATGGTTCAAATCGGGCTAAGCGCCTTATTTCCAGAGTGCTTTGCCGCCGCCGTCTTTGACCTGCGCTACCCACGCGCTGCGGATTTGCTTGGTCAGCGCAGCGGGTAACGGCACGTAGTCGAGGTCTTCGGCGAGTTTCGCGCCGTTGGCGTACGACCAGTCGAAGAACTTCAGGACTTCAATGCCTTGTTGCGGTTTGGCTTGGGCTTTGTGCAGCAGAATGAACGTGGCACCGGTGATAGGCCAGCTTTCTTTGCCAGCCTGCTCGGTGAGTATCGCGCCGAACGCGGCTTTGCCCCAGTCGGCGCCGGCGGCAGCGGCCTTGAACGTCAGATCGTCGGGGCCGACAAAGTGGCCGTCGGCATTCTTCAGCAAGGTGTGCGTCAGCTTGTTTTGCTTGGCGTAGGCGTACTCCACATAACCGATGGCGCCAGGCAGGCGCTGCACGAATGCGGCGACGCCTTCGTTGCCTTTGCCGCCCATACCCGACGGCCATTGCACAGCCTGGCCTTCACCAACTTTGGATTTCCATTCGGCGTTCACCTTCGACAGATAGTTGGTGAATATGAACGTGGTGCCCGAGCCATCGGCGCGGCGCACCGGCGCGATGTCCTGACTCGGCAGCTTGATGCCGGGGTTCAAATCAGCAATGGCTTTGTCGTTCCATTTGTTGATTTTGCCCAGAAAAATATCGCCCAGCACCTGGCCGGTCAAGCGCATTTCACCGGGTTTGACGCCGGGCAAATTAACCACCGGCACCACGCCGCCGATCACGGCGGGAAACTGCATCAGGCCATCTTTTTCAAGCTGCTCCGCGCTCAACGGCGCGTCGGAGGCGCCGAAATCCACCGTCTTGGCTTGGATTTGGCGTATGCCGCCACTGGAACCGATCGACTGATAATTCATTTTCACGCCGGTGGCCTTTTGATAAGCCTCGGCCCACTTGGCATAGATGGGTGCGGGAAAGGTTGCACCGGCGCCGGTGATTTCCTGGGCGAATGCGGCACTGCTGCTGAGCGCTGCGAGTGCTACCGTTGCCGCCGCGTATCGTAGAATCTTGAACATGGTGTCATTCCTTTGATGAACTGTGGCGCGCAGTTTATGACATCAATATGACACCGCGGTGACAGCGCTAGCGCTTTTGGGAGAATATCGTAAGCATTTGTTTTTATTGAGTTTTTTATTATTGCGTCTGCTCTTATAATGGCGCTTTACTGAAAGGAAACGCTGCCATGGACATTACACCGCCGTACGGTTACCAGGAAATCATTCCGCTGACTAAAGAACATCGCGTGGCAACCGCGAGTGATGGCACGCTGCCGCAAGTGTTCCGCAGCATGATGGTGGTGCCGTTGTCATATAGCGAGATCAACCTCGCCTGCCACGACTACCCGGTGGTGTTTGTCAGCGGTGATCAAGGCAAAACCGCGGCCGCGATGGCGGTGGTTGGACTGGAGCAGCAGCAGAATCTGTTCGTCAATGCGGATCAAACTTGGGACCGCAACACTTACGTGCCGGCCTATGTGCGGCGTTACCCGTTTTGCATGACGCGGGTTAATGTCGATGGCAAGGAAAGCCCCGAGCGCATTGTGTGCGTGGAAAAAAGCGCGCTCAGCAGCAGCGGCGCTATGCTGTTCGACGACAAGGGCGAGCCGTTGCCGGCATGGGACGCCACGCGCAAATTCCTGTTTGAATTCGAAAGCGATCTCGCGCGCACGGAAACTCTGTGCCGCCTCACCGTCGAACTCGGTTTGCTGGAACCGTTTACCATGCAAGCCCAGCCCAACGAGGGTGCGGCCATTTCACTGGCCGGCATGTATCGCGTGATCGAAAATAAACTCACCGAGCTTTCCGGCGACAAATTAAAAGAGCTGGTGCAAAACGGCGTGCTGCCGCGTCTGTATGCGCACCTGATGTCGATGTCGAATTTTACCAAGCTGCTGGCACGGCGCGCGGCAGCAGCCCGAGTGTAAATGTTGTTACGCGATGGCGTCACTCTTCACGCATCCTGCGGTGCCCATCGCCATTGGCGTGGCGCTCGGCACGCGGATTATTTCGCCGCGCCTGCTGCTGGCGGGCGTGGTGGCGTGCATGCTGCCGGACGCCGATGTGATCGCGTTTGGTTTCGGTGTGCCTTACGAATCGGCGTTGGCGCATCGCGGCTTAACCCACTCGCTATTTTTTGCCGTGCTGTGCGGCGCGTTGGCAGCGGCCTTTACCGCGTCGCTGCAATCGCGACGGTGGATCACCTTCGCCTTTGTCAGCATCGCCGCGGCATCGCATGGGCTGCTCGATGCCTTCACCACCGGCGGCTCGGGCATTGCGTTCTTCTGGCCCTTCGACGATGAGCGTTATTTCATGCCGCACCAGGTGATACTGGTTTCACCAATCGGCGTATCGCGTTTCTTCTCCGCATGGGGTGCGCGCGTGCTGCTGTCGGAATTGCAGTGGGTGTGGCTACCGTGCGTGGTGTTCACGCTGGTGCTCTACTCGATACGCCGGACCTTGGCGCGCGTAACACGCCGTCCCATACCGCCGTGATCCGGCACTTTCAGTGGGAATGCGGCGCTTATTCTCGTCTCACGCGGAACTTAATCACGATCGTTCTGCCCGATTAACAGATGGACTTTACGATTGTAGTCAAGTTATTTTCAGTCGTGGAGATAGTTTTTATACGCTTTAATTTCCCCTAAAGGAGACGCGATGTTCAATACCAAAGACACGCTGTTTGGCAAAAAAGACGACACCTCACTGGGCCCCAACAGGCCGGCGACCACACCCCTGCGCACCCAGCCGTCGACCACGAGTCACACCGACTCGTCGGCGCCTGCCGCCTCCTACACCGCCGAAACACCATCAAGCCTCGCCGCGGTTCCAGCGCAATCGGGCAGCAAACTCATCGTCGGTCCGGACATTAAATTAAAAGGCGTTGAAATCACCGATTGCGACACGCTGGTGGTGGAAGGCCGCGTCGAAGCGTCGATGGACAGCCGCGTGATTCAGATTGCCGAACACGGCGTGTACTCGGGCACGGTGGGCATCGACGTCGCCGAAATTCACGGCCGCTTCGAAGGTGAACTCACCGCGCGCAAACAACTGGTGATACACGCTACCGGGCGCGTCTCGGGCACCATACGCTACGGCAAGCTCACGGTGGAAGACGGCGGCGAAATCTCCGGCACCATCAGCACGCTGTCGAGCGCGGCACCGTTGCAAAGCGGCAAAGGCTCGCACGCGGATATCATGTCATCGCACGAAACCTTCGCCAGCAACGCCAGCAAGCCCTTAGTAAAACCGGCTACACCGCCACACTAAACGACACCCGCGGTTTTGTGCGGGGAGCACGCGTTGCTTCCCGCAAACGGCGTACGCCCGCTCAGCTACTACCGGCGCGAGCACGATACGCCCACGCCAGCATCGCGACGCCCACCAGCACCATCGGCAGCGACAACCACTGCCCCATCGACCAGCCCATCGCCAACAGCCCCAGAAAGCTGTCCGGCTCGCGTGCGTATTCGACGACAAAACGAAACACGCCATAACCGATCAGGAACAGCGCCGACACCGCCCCACGCGGACGCGGCTTGGCTGAGAACCACCACAGGATCGCAAACAGCAGTACGCCTTCCAGCGCGAACTGATAAAGCTGCGACGGATGGCGCGGCTGTTGGTCCACCAGCGGAAATATCATCGCCCATGCCACGTCGGTGGGCCGGCCCCAAAGCTCGGCATTGATAAAGTTGCCGAGCCGCCCGGCAGCGAGCCCCAGCGGCACCAGCGGCGCCATGAAATCGGTCACGTCCAACCAATGCTGTTTGCGGCTCTTTGCGAACCACGCCAGCGCGATGATCACGCCGAGCATGCCGCCGTGAAACGACATGCCACCTTCCCACACGTAGAAAATCTTCCACGGCACGCTGATGTAAT
Organism: Betaproteobacteria bacterium; assembly: GCA_043741415.1. Classification (GTDB taxonomy): domain Bacteria; phylum Pseudomonadota; class Gammaproteobacteria; order Burkholderiales; family SG8-41; genus UBA5216. The sequence continues at coordinate 5,897 of JAYUAH010000349.1, read as the reverse complement.
CACTGAATTTGTAGAACAGTACATAGCCGATGCGCCCACCGAGTATCACCCCGAGAATGCCGTAGAACATCACATCGTCGAGGTCCTGCTGCTTCCATTGGTAACGCGCGCCATTCGGATTGGCCTTGATACGCGAGCGGCCGAACCACCACACCAGCGCGAAGCCGACCACGTACATGAGGCCGTACCAGCGTATGGCGAGCGGGCCTAGACTGACGGCGATGGGGTCGAAACCGGGATGTACAAACATGAGTGGTCAGTCGCGAATGGGTTAAAATTCTGCTCCCATTATAAAGCCCCTTCTTTCCCGGAGTACTCACATGGCCGCCGCCAAACCCCTAAACAAACGCAGCCAACTCATCACCGCCGGTGTTGCGCGTTCACCCAACCGCGCGATGCTGCGCGCCGTCGGCTTCGGCGACAACGACTTTGTGAAGCCCATCGTTGGTGTGGCCAACGGCCACTCGACCATGAATCCGTGCAACGCGGGCATTCAGCCGCTGGTGGATCGCGCGATGGCTGCGCTGCACGAAGCCGGCGCGATGCCGCAGGTGTTCGGCGTGCCGACCATTACCGATGGCATCGGTATGGGCACCGAGGCGATGAAGTATTCGCTGGTGTCGCGTGAAGTGATCGCGGATTGCATAGAAACGGCTGTCAACGGCCAGGCGATGGACGGCGTACTCGTCTGTGGCGGTTGCGACAAAAATATGCCGGGCGGCATGATCGCCATGCTGCGCATGAACGTGCCGGCAATTTATGTGTATGGGGGCACGATCAAGCCGGGCAAATGGAAAGGCATCGATCTCACCATTGTCAGTTCATTTGAAGCGGTGGGCGCGTACGCCGCCGGCAAGATGAGCGACGAAGATTTCATCGGCATCGAAAAAAATGCCTGTCCCTCGGTGGGCGCGTGCGGCGGCATGTACACCGCCAACACCATGTCGAGTTCGTTTGAAGCGCTGGGCATGAGCATACTCGGCTCGTCGCAAATGGCTTCGCCCGATCCGGAGAAAGCCGATTCCGCGGCCTATTCGGCACGCGTGCTGGTCGAAGCGATTAAAAAAGATATCAAGCCGCGCGACATCGTCACCCGCAAGTCGATTGAAAATGCGGTGGCGCTGATCATGGCCACCGGCGGCTCCACCAACGCCGTGCTGCATTTTCTCGCCATCGCCCACGCTGCCGAGGTGAAATGGACCATTGACGACTTCGAGCGCATGCGCAAAAAAGTGCCGGTGCTGTGCGATTTAAAACCTTCCGGCCGCTATGTGGCGGTGGATTTCCATCGCGCGGGTGGCGTGCCGCAGGTGCTGAAAATGTTGTTGAAGCGCGGCCTGTTGCACGGCGAGTGCATGACCATCACCGGCGAGACCTTGGCACAGGCGTTAAAGAATATTCCCGACAATCCGCGCACCAATCAGGACGTGATTCGCCAGTGGGACAATCCGATGTACAAACAGGGCCACCTCGCGATACTCAAAGGCAATCTGTCGCCCGAAGGCTGCGTCGCCAAAATCACCGGCCTGAAATCGCCGAAAATCACCGGCCCCGCGCGCGTGTTCAACTCCGAACGCGAAACCATGGATGCGATCATGGCGAAAAAAATCAAACCGGGCGACGTGGTGGTCATCCGCTACGAAGGCCCGAAAGGCGGCCCCGGTATGCAGGAAATGTTAGCGCCGACCGGGGCGCTCACCGGGCAGGGCCTGGGCGAATCCGTGGGCCTGATCACCGACGGACGTTTCTCCGGCGGCACCTGGGGCATGGTGGTGGGCCATGTCTCGCCCGAAGCCTACGTCGGCGGCCCAATCGCCCTGGTAAAAGAAGGCGACTCGATCACTATAGATGCAACTAAGTTATTGATTAAATTGAATATTTCTGTAAAAGAAATGACCGCGCGCAAAGCCAAATGGAAGCAGCCAAAGCCGCGTTATACGCGCGGCGCATTGGCGAAATTTATGAACAGCGTGTCGACAGCGAGTAAAGGCGCGGTGACCGATTAAGGGGTGCTGCGCGGCCGCGCAATGCCCCTTGAATATTCGTTGCATTTGAAAATGCGCTGCGCCATGCTGCGCGCGCTGTGGAATAATTGCGGGGATGGCAGAAAAATCCGAAATCACTACGCGGGTAACCGCCGGCCATAACCGGGTCTACGACCGGTTGCCCGCACGCAAACGAGCCTGCCTGATTCAATACAACGGCGACGCGCTGGGGCACCGTTATTTCGTCGACAAACCCGTGGTTGCCGTGGGCCGCTCGCCGACCAATGGCATCGTCATTTTGGATGTGAGCGTATCGCGCCTCCACGCCAAGTGCTATGCGGCCAACAACACCATCGATATCGAAGATAGCGGCAGCCGCAACGGTACCTTTATCAACGATCAACGCATTCAAACCCGCACCGCCTTGCACGACGGCGATATGCTGCGGCTGGGATCGATTCTGCTCAAGTTTTTTGCGTATGACAATGTTGAGAATGTGATTCACGACAAAATCTATCGCATGGCAACCATTGATGCCGGCACGCGGATTTTTAACAAGAATTACCTGATCGAAACGCTGGAGTCCGAATTTACGTTCAGCCGCGTCTACGGGCGCCCGCTATCGGTCATCTACTACGATCTTGATTTCTTCAAAAAGGTGAACGACGCGCACGGTCACCATTGCGGCGACTACGTGCTGTGCGAGTGCGCGCAAGTGGCAAAATCCTGCGTGCGCAAAGACGACATCCTCGGCCGCCTCGGCGGCGAAGAATTTGTGGTGGTGCTGCCCAATGCCGACGGTCACACCGCGGCCGAACTGGCGGAACGCATACGCAAGACCATCGAAACCCACCCGTTTGTGTTTGAAGGGCGCTCACTAACGCAAACCATCTCCAGCGGCGTCGCGCAGATGAAACCCGAATTCAAGACCTTTCAGGATCTGCTGAACGACGCCGACCGCAAGCTCTATTTGTCCAAAAACTCGGGGCGTAATCGAGTCACCGCCTAGCGCGCACACGTCGGTTTGCGTTACAGAATTTAACTTGACGACGTAGAACGCCCGCGATACCTTGAGCGCAAGCCTGTTACCGTGACGCTACAGCGACACTTCAGCGACATTACTGCCCCTGGGTACTACATTGCGATGAATAATAGCGCGTCAACCACGTCCGATCTACCCACGCGCCTGACACGCGGCACCAAAGACGCGCCCGAGCGCGCGGCCAGCGCACAGCACGCGTGCCTGATCCAATACAGCGGCGACACGCTGGGGCGGCGCTATGTGCTGGATACCCCTGAAGTCACCATCGGCCGCGCGGCAAGCGTCGGCATTCTAATCGCGGACGACAGCGTGTCGCGCGAACACGCGAAGTGCAGCGCGAATGGCGCGGTGATTTTGATTACAGACCTGGGCAGTTCCAATGGCACGTTCGTCAACGATCAACGCATGCACGACACCACCACGCTGCGCGATGGCGATATCGTAAGGTTGGGCTCCGTACACCTGAAGTATTTTGCCCGCGACAGTATTGAAAACCTTTATCACGACAAAATCTATCGCAAAGCGACCGTCGATGCCGGCACGCAGATTTTCAACAAGCAATATCTGCTCGAAGCGCTGGATGCGGCATTTATTTATAGCCGCGCACAGGGCCACCCGCTGTCGGTGATTTACTTTGATCTGGATTTCTTTAAAAAAGTGAACGACACGCACGGCCACGGTTGCGGCGATTACATTTTGCGCGAGAGCGCACAACTGGCGAAATCGTGTTTGCGCACTGAAGACATACTGGGGCGATTCGGCGGCGAAGAATTTGTGGTGGTGCTGCCCAATTGCGACGCACGCCTCGCCGCGGCACTCGCCGAGCGCATACGCAAGACCCTGGAATTCCACCCCTTCGTCTACGACGGCAAGCCCCTGAAACAAACAGCCTCGCTCGGCGTCGCGGAAATTCAACCGGCTTTCAATACCGGCCAGGATCTACTGGACGATGCCGACCGCAAGCTGTATCAGTCGAAAAACGCCGGGCGTAATCGGGTCACCATTTAACCGACTCCCGCCGCCGCCCTGCCCAGCCTATCACGCACCGCCGCCCATTCTACCGCCAGTGGCGGCGCTTCCACCAGCATCACTTCACAACCGGCGGCGTCCAGCGCGCGCAGATTGGCGTAAAGGTCGTGCGCGTAGCCCGCCGGCGCTGCGGGCGCTGCGATCCACACCAGTTGTTCGAGCATCGGCTGGCGTGCAGTGCGCGCGAGCACCGCCACGCGCTTGCCTTGGCGCACGAAGCTGCGCGCGAGTTCGTCGATCACATCACCTTCGACCAGCATCAGCGGAGTGTGCGGTGCGTAGTGTTTGGCGAGTGTGCCCGGCGCGCGGGGTGATGCTGCATCGGGCGCAGCAAGTGGCGTGCCCAACACCGCTTCGATTTGTGCCGCAGTGATCAACCCCAGACGCAGCAGCGCGGGCTTGGCGCCGGACAAATCCACGATAGTCGATTCAATGCCCACCTCGCACGCGCCGCCGTCGAGCACGCAATCGACCGCGTTGCCAAATTCCTGCCGCACGTGTTCCGCGGTAGTGGCCGACACATGGCCAAAGCGATTCGCTGACGGCCCCACCACGCCGCCGCCGAATGCCTGCAGCAGCGCCTGCGCCAGCGGGTGCGACGGCACGCGCAATGCCACCGTGTCTTGCTTGCCGGTGACAAGATCGCTCACCCCCGCCGCGCGTTTGAGTATCAGCGTCAGCGGGCCGGGCCAGAATTTTTTTGCGAGCACGTCTGCTGATGACGGAATGTCGCGCGCCCATTGCGTGAGTTGCGCAACACTCGCGATATGCACAATCAGCGGATGATCGCGCGGCCGGCCTTTGGCGGCGAACACTTTTTTTACCGCGTCGGCGTGCGCTGCATCCGCGCCCAGGCCGTAGACCGTCTCGGTGGGAAACGCCACCAGCCCACCCGCGCGCAGCACGGCGACCGCACGTGCAATGTGTTCCGCAGCGACCATCATGGGAGAATGTGGCGCTTAGTCCGTAAAAAAATATTGTTTAAAATCAAATACTTACGATATTCTACGTGTAAGTTATACGCGCGTCAACAAGTCCTGCACCTCGCGATATTTCTGCGAAGTGTTGGCCAGCACTTGCGGCGGCGGCGTGGGTGCGGGCGGCTTTTTGTTCCACGTCGTTGTTTCGAGCCAGTCGCGAATGATCTGCTTGTCGAAACTCGGCGGGCTGATGCCGACGCGATATTCGGCGGCGGGCCAGAAGCGCGACGAATCCGGCGTGAGTATTTCGTCGATCAACACCAGGCTATTATCGGCATCGACGCCGAATTCGAATTTGGTGTCGGCAATGATCACGCCGCGCGTCGCGGCAAAATCCGCCGCTTCGGTATACAAACGAATCGACACGTCGCGTACTTGCGCCGCGAGTTTCGCGCCGACGATGTTTTCGACCTCGGCGTAGGTGATGTTCTCATCGTGCTGCCCGGCGGGCGCTTTGCTTGAAGGCGTGAACAACACCTGCGGCAACTTCTGCGCCTGCTGCAAACCTTGCGGCAATTTGATGCCGCATACCGCGCCGGTTTTTTTGTAATCGCTCCAGCCCGAGCCGATAAGGTAACCACGCACCACCGCTTCCACCAGCAGCGGCGTCAATTTTTTCACCACCATCGAGCGCCCCGCGACTTGCGCACAATCCGCTGCCGACACCACCGATTCCGGATCGATGCCCGTCAGGTGATTCGGAATCACATGGCCGAGTTTTTTGAACCAGAAGTTCGATAGTTCCGTGAGCACGCGCCCCTTGCCCGGTATCGGCGTGGGCAGTATCACGTCGAACGCGGACAGGCGGTCGGTTTGCACCACCAGCAGTTGGTCGTCACCCACCGCGTATAGATCGCGTAC
>JAYUAH010000348.1:0-4600 GCA_043741415.1 Betaproteobacteria bacterium | reverse complement strand
GCGGAATCGGCCTGCCTTCTTTGGCGTACACCATGATTTTGCCGCGCGTGACTTCGGTGAGCGACAAGTCCACCACAATCGGCTCGGCATTTTCTCGCGGAAAAATCGCCGCAATCGGGTTGGTGCCATAAAACGCGCGCTTGCCGCCCCACGCGTTGATCGCCGACGGCGACGTGGAGAACGCAAGCCCCACCAACCCCGCCTGCGCTATCGGTGCCAGGTGATGCGCTACCACGCCCATGTGGTGACTGTTGGTCACACCCACGAAACTCACGCCGGATTTTTTTGCACGTGCAATCGCTTCTTTCACCGCCATCGCACACGCCAGAAATGCCAACCCGCCGCACGCATCCACCAATGCAGTTGCACCTTTGCGGCGTAGCACTTTAGGTTTTGCTTTGCCCTGCACGCGTCCCACACGCAAGTGTTCGCAATACAGTGCGACGCGCGACAGGCCGTGGCCTGACAAGCCTTCGGCTTCGGCGGCGACCAGCGCAAGTGCTGTGGCGTCCGCCATCGCTTTGGACGCACCGGCGCGTTTGAGTGCGCGTGCGGTTAGATCAGTCAGTTTTTCCGCGGAGATCAATGGCATATAGATAAGTATTTGATTTTATTTAATTTTTAGACTTATTGATCGAAGCATCACTTCGCACGTGGACTAAGCTACATTACACCGTTCGGGCTGGGCCTGTTCTGAGCAACGTCGAAGGGCTCAAGCGAACGGTATTGATTTGTCGCCTATGATGAAAAACTCAATAGCCCGCTAATCCAGTTTGGTACCGGAACGCCTCGCCACATCCGCCCACTTCTGCGCTTCGGCTTTGAAAAACGCTGTGAACTCGGCGGGTGTACTGCCCACCGGCTCCGCGCCTTCGGCATCGAAACGTTGCTTGACCTCGGCGGAAGCTAGCGCACGCACCATTTCCTTGTGCAGCCGATCGGCAATCACCGGCGAAGTTTTCGCCGGTACAAATAACCCGTTCCATTGCAGCGCAATGAGCCCCGGCACGCCGGCCTCTTGCATGGTCGGAATTTCCGGCATCACCGCCGAACGCTTGGCGGCGGCCACACCAAGCCCACGCAACTTGCCTGCGCGTATTTGCGGCTGCGCCACCGGCATCACGGTAAAGCCGCACTGCGCCTCGCCGGTCATAATGCCAATCGCATTCGGCGCTGCGCCCTTGTACGGCAAATGCGTCATGCGCACGCCCGTGCGAATACGAAACAACTCCATCGCAAACTGCGCCATGGTACCCGCGCCCGCCGAGCCGTAGGTCAATGCATCGGGCTTCGCCTTCGCCAGCGCCACCAGGTCTTGCACCGTGCGCGCCGGCAAACTCGGATGCGCCACCAGCATGAACGGATAAGATGACGCCATCGAAATCGCCTGAAAATCTTTCACCGGGTCAAACGCGAGCTTTTGATACACCGCCGGCACAATGGCAAGCGATGAATTACCGAACAGCACGGTGTAGCCGTCGGGCAGCGATCTAGCGACGATTTCCGCTGCGATATTGCCGCTGGCACCCGCGCGGTTATCGACCACCACCTGCTGCGAAAGCTGCACCGACAGCCGCTGCGCGGTCACGCGCGCGATGAAATCACTACCACCGCCGGCGGGAAACGGCAGCACCATGCGGATGGTTTTGACAGGGTAGTCTTGTGCGTGTGCCTGTACCAATAACGCAAGCCACATCGCTCCGCATCCCGCTGCGTGGAGTAACCGTGTCATGGCGCTCCCTCGACTCAATTCTTGAGTAACGATTCGCCCGGTTTCACGCGCGTAAACACTACCGGCTTGGTGGTGCAATCAAACTGCCCTTCGCGCCAGGTGACCGCGGTGTAACGCGAGCTTTCCAAATCACGCACATTGGGAAAATCCGCTCGAAAGTGCGCGCCGCGCGAATCCTCGCGCGCCACCGCAGCGTGCCGTATGGATTTGGAAACCAGAATCAGGTTCTTCAGATTGAGCCAGTCGTGCCACGTCAGGTTGAACGAGAGGTTACTGCCATCGACACCCGTGGCATCGAGTTGCGCTTCGAGTGCATCCAGCTCACTGGCGGCGCGCGACAAACTCGCCGCGTCGCGCACGATGCCCACCTCATCCCACATCAGTTCGTAGAGCTTGTCGCGGATATCCGCCAGCGAATCTGTAGGTTTCGTGAAGGGCGCGCGGCATGCAGCCACAGCGGCATCCAACGCATCCTGGTCCGGCTCGCTATACGTGCCGTGCCCTTTAACCCAGCCCGGCATCACATCGCCCGCAATGCCGCCAAACACCGTGGAATTCGCAACACCGTTGCCACCGAGCCGATTGGCGCCATGCACGCCACCGGAATCCTCGCCCGCGCAAAACAAACCATTGAGCGACGTAAAGCACCCGGTTTTGAATTCCACGCCGCCCATCATGTAATGCGCGGTCGGCACCACATCCACCAAGCCAGACACCAAATCAAAGCCGCAATCCGCGCAGCGTTCGACCATGCCTTTGAATTCCTTGCGCACCATCACCGGGTCGAGATGCGCCATAGTGATATACAAACCGCCCGCGGCGTTGACACGGCCCTCGCGCATTTCCTGATACATGCCGCGCGAGACGATGTCGCGCGTGGCGCGCTCGTTGCGCGGATCGTATTTGTGCATGAAGCGTTCTTTGTTGCCGTTCAACAACTGCCCGCCGGCGCCGCGCAAGCCCTCTTCGATAATGGTGCCGGTGATGCGCGTATCCATGCCGGCAATCAAGCCCGTCGGATGAAACTGCACCATTTCCATGTCGCGCAGCGGCAGCCCCGCGCGCAGCGCCATCGCCATGCCGTCGCAGGTTTTGTCGCCGGAGGGCGTGTGATATTTGTACATCGTCGGCCCGCCGCCGGTGGCGAGCAACACCGCTTGCGCCTGCACGAATACAAATTCGCCATTGCGCATGTCGATCATCAACACGCCGGCCAGCGAATCGCCCGCCTTGTTCTTGATGAACTCCACCGCGCGATGCTCTTCCATGCGGTTGATGCCGCGCGCCCACACCTGCTCTGCGAGGCGATTGATAATCTCGATGCCGGTCAGGTCGCCCTTGTGCACCGTGCGGTCAAAGGTCTGGCCCGCGAACGCTTTTTGATGAATGGTGCCATCAGGATTACGGTCGAAGAAGCAGCCGAGTTCGTTCTCCAGTTCGTGAATGCGCTCGACTGCCGTTTCAACCAAGGTCCATGCCAAATCCTGATTCGGCAACCACTTGCCGCCTTCGATGGTGTCCATGAAATGCCGCTCCACCGAATCCTTGGGGTCCAGCGCGACGTTATAGCCGCCCTGCACCATGCGCGTGCAGCCGCACTTGCCGAGCAGGCCTTTCACCGCGACAGTAATTGAAAGCTCCGGATTTCTCTGGTGCGCGTGTAGCGCGGCGAATAGCCCGGCGCCGCCGGAGCCGAGAATAAGAATGTCGGTTTTTACTGTTTTCAAGCGCTTTTCACACCCAACTCAGCCAGCACCGACGCCCGTTTGTCACGCGCGGCCTTGTTCACTTCGGTATACAAATTGCCGCCATGAGAATCCATCGATACCAGCAACGGACCAAAACCTTTAACGCGGAATTTCCACAACGATTCAGGATTCAAATCATCGAGGTCGACCTCTTCGATTTGCTCAATCCACGTGGTTTCCAGCGCCGCCGCGCCGCCGATCACTGCGAGATAAACACCGCCGATTTCGCTGAACGCCGCCTGTGACGCCGCGAACAGCCCGCCTTTGCCAATGGTGATGCGCACGCCGTATTGCTCCATCAGCGGCCGCGTGAAACGCTCCATGCGCGCGCTGGTGGTAGTGCCGATGCAAATCGGCTCATAGCCCGAGGGATGCGCTTGCGTTTCGCCCACCCACCTGACGTTCGGCGCAGTATGTACGACTGCATGGCCGCGCATGTCGAAACGCGTTTTGCGGCCGCGGTCGAACATATGGATGTAGGTCGCATCACGAATGCCAAACAGGGTGCCGTTCAACGTCACCGTGTCGTTCACCTTGAGCGCGCGCACCTGCGCTTCGGTGACGGGCATTTGAAAGTCGTAGTGAGCCATGATCAGAATCCGTAACTCAAGCCCAGCGGCGTAAACGTCGCCCGCGAGCGCCGCGCCGAGTGGCATTGCATGTTCACCGCCACCGGATTCAGCGTGATGTGCGTGGCCGCCGTTTCGATGTGCACTGCGAACGAGGTCGAATCGCCGCCCAATCCTTGCGGACCGACACCGAGTTTGTTGACGACGCCGCTCAATTCTTTTTCCAGCTTGGCCCCTTCAGGATCGGTACACGCTGTGCCCAGCGCCCGCGTGGCGGCCACCTTAGAGAGGTGCACGCACAAATCGGCGGTACCGCCCACGCCCACGCCGACGATCGTCGGCGGACAGGTTTTGCCGCCGGCTTCGAGCACGCAATCGATGACGAAAGTTTTGATCGCGTCGATGCCATCGGCAGGCAACGCCATCTTCAGCCACGAGTTGTATTCGGAGCCTGAGCCCTTGGGTATCATTTCAATCGACAGTTCGTTGGGCTTGTCGGAAAAATCAATATTGATCACCGGCACGCCGCGCCCGCAGGAGGTGTGCTCGTT
>JAYUAH010000347.1:0-1866 GCA_043741415.1 Betaproteobacteria bacterium | reverse complement strand
TCACCGCGCAGCAAGTCATCGACAACCTGACGGTGCAACCCGCGCCCAAGGGCAAATCGACCGAGCCTGCTGCGCGCGACATCGTGTGCAAAGGCAGCTTCAGCGAGATCAACCGTTATTTTTACGACAACGAGTTGTCGGACGGACTGCCCATCGTGCCGCCGACGCAAGAGGCCGTCGATGATTTTTTGCAATTCACCGACCGCGACCCGAATGAAGTGCTCGGCGTGATCCTCCCCGACAGCCGCGCCGCGACAATATGGAGCATCGCGGTCAACGGCGTGATGGCCGGCTGCCGCCCCGAATACATGCCGGTGCTGATCGCCGCGATTGAAGGCATGTGCGATCCCAAATACGGCGTTGAGCACAGCGGCAACACGCCCGGCGGTGACACACTGCTGATCGTCAACGGGCCGATCATCAAGCAGCTCGGCTTCAACTACACGCAGGGTGCGCTGCGCGACGGGTTTCAGGCGAACACATCCATCGGGCGCTTCTGGCGTTTGTATTTGCGCAACATCGCGGGCTTTTTACCGCACAAAACCGACAAGGCCACCTTCGGCAACACCTGGCGCGTGGTGCTCGCGGAAAATGACGATGTGCTGAAACAAATCGGCTGGACCAACACCGCGCAGGAAATGGGCCACGGCTTCGGCGACAACACCGTCACCATCGCGCGCTACACCGGCGGCGGTTCGTTTTCGTCGGTGTCGGGCAGCACGCCAGAAGCGCTGCTGCCGTACGTGGCCGATTCGGTGCTGAAATATCACATGTGGCAACTCACCTTCACCACCAGCCACGGCAACGGCATGCTGCGCCCGCTGGTGGTGATCACGCCGATCCTCGCCGAAACCATCGCCAAAGCGGGCTGGTCCAAAGCGGACGTCAAACAATATCTGTTCGATCACGCGCGCCTGCCGGCGTGGGAATTCGAACGCCAGTTACGCGAGTGGAATATCCGCGGCGTGTGGGATCTGAAAGACGACGTCAAGCACGGGCGCATCCCCGGGGTGTTTCATGAGAGCGACAACGAAAACCGGCTGGTGCCAATTGTGTGGAAGCCGGAGGATTTCATGATCGCGGTATCGGGCGATCCGCTGCGCAACAACATGTATGTGTTCGCACACAACGGGTTCCTCGGTTATCCGGTGGGCAAGAAGATTCAGTTGCCGAAGGATTGGGACGACAAAATCCGTAAGCTGGGTGGAGCGTAGTAACACCGATTCAACTTCTTTGCCACAAAGGTCACAGAGAACACAGAGGAAAACCCGGCGCGAAACTCTTTGTATTCTCTGTGACCTCTGTGGCCAGGGTTTGAAGTGCCCTACCCTATTAAAACATCATCTGCCCACCGTTAATCTGCAGCGACTGCCCGTTCACATAACTCGACGCCGGCCCGCACAGAAAGCGCACTACGGTTGCAATTTCTTCAGCATCGCCTTTGCGCCCCAACGGAATCATCGAGTCACCCAGCGGCGCGGTACGGCCCGCCGCACGCACCGTATTCATCTGACCCGGCGCGATGCAATTGGCGCGGATGTTGCGATCGCCGAACTCCCGCGCGATGCCGCGCGTGAAGCCCACCAGTCCGTGCTTCGCCACCGAACCGTGGATGCGTTTTTTCGCACCCGACAGCGACATCATGCCGCCCAGCGTGACGATGCTGCCACCACCATTGGCGATCATCGATGGAATGCACGCTTGCGAGAGGTAGAACGCGCCGTCCAGTGTGATGGCGAGCGGGGTGCGCCACTCCTCATAACTCAATTCCAGAAACGGCTTTTCGGTGCGCACCGAGGCGTTCAGCACCAGAAAATCCACGCGGCCGAATTTCTTCAATACATCATCGGCCATGGCCTTGGCCTG
>JAYUAH010000346.1:0-1867 GCA_043741415.1 Betaproteobacteria bacterium | reverse complement strand
CTCGCGATTACCAACTTGTGGGGCGATGGCCTGCCGCTGTGGCCCGCCACCAAGCCGCGCGTGGATCGCATGCTGCGCGGCACGCCGCTGCCGCGCACACACGTGATTGGAAAATTCCCGCCGCGTGGTGGCATTACCACCGTGGAGACCTGCGCGATTGCGCTGGCAATGGCGGGTGGGCGGCCCGAATATCTGCCGGTGCTGATTGCGGCCGTCGAAGCATTTTTGCATCCCGAAACCAAAGCCGAGCAATTACAGGCGGCGTCGGGCAGCGCGTATCCGGTGGTGGTGGTGAACGGGCCGATTGCGAAACAGATTCGTTTGAACTCGGGCTTCGGCTGTCTCGGCCCCGATCCGCAACGCCCCGCCGGCGCGAGTATCGGCCGCGCATTGCGATTGATACAGCAGAATGTTGGCGGTGCGCTGCCGGGCATAGGTGCGATGGCGAATTACGGCGGCATGCGCAGTGTCAACATGGTGTTTGCCGAGGACGAAGACAACATCCCCGAAGGCTGGCCCACCCACGCGACGGAACGTCACGGTTTCGCGCGCGACAGCAATTCGGTGTCGGTGTTCTTTTCCAACGGCGCAACCAATGCGCGGCGACGCGGCGCGAAAAAAGAAACGCCCGAGGAAGATGCCACGCAAGGCATGTACCGCATGGCCGAATTCATGCGCGTGCCCAACTACACCAATCTGTCAGGCTATGAAAAAGGCACGCCCGGCGCGATTTTGATACCCGGTGTGGTGGCGAACAACATGGCAAAACTTGGTTGGACGAAGCCGAAGATGCGCGAATTTTTCTACGAGCATTCGCGTATTCCGCAGCGCGAAATCAAGCGCAACGGCGGCACGGCGTGGATTGAAATCGATTCGAATCCGTTGACGCGTGAGAGCGTAAAACTCGATCCATGGCCAATCACCTTAAATCCAGAAAACTTTATTGTGCTGATCTGCGGCGGCGGACATCCGACGAATAGTTTTTGGTTGCAGGGTTACAGCCCGCGCGTGATCGGCAAGCAAATCCGCCTGCCGGAAACGTTTGAGCAATTGCTGGTTGAAGCGGATCGAGATTTGGGTTGCGGTGATGAGGTGTGCCGGATTGAGTAAACCCAAGATAAATTATCTAACTATTTGATTTTATTTAATTTTTATATCATGCTGCGTTCGTGTTTGTGGGGCGGATTTGCGCTCGCTCTCACAACGTGCGCCGGCGTCGGCATGGCACAACAATATCCAACAAAATCGATCCGCGTCATCGTCCCCTTCGGCCCCGGCGGGCCGAGCGATTTTTTGGTGCGCGCCATCGGCCAGAAAATCAGCGAGTCGTGGGGCCAGCAGTTCATCGTGGATAACCGCACCGGTGCCAACGGCGTGGTCGGCGCGGAACTCACCGCGCGCGCCGCGCCCGATGGCTATACGCTCGGCATGGCCACTAACGGCACGCACGGCATCAACGCAAGCCTCTATCCGAAATTGCCGTATGACACGGTGAAAGACTTCGCGCCGATTACCCGCTTTGGATTCGCACCGTATTTATTGATTGCGCATCCGTCGCTGCCCGCGCGCGGCGTGAAAGAACTCATCGCGCTGGCGCGCACACGTCCCGGAGAAATCACTTGGTCGTGCGGCGGCAGTCCATCGCAACTGGGCGCGGAGCTGTTTAAAAAGGTCGCGGGCATCAACGTGATCGTGGTGCCGTACAAAGGCAACGCGCCGGCAGTGGCCGCAACCCTCGGCGGGGAAGTGTCGCTGTCGTTCGGCAACGTCGCGCAATCCGTGCCGCAGGTGAAAGCTGGCCGCTTGCGTGCGCTGGCCGTGGCCAGCGTGCAGCGTTCGCCGGCTATGCCCGAGGTGCCCACCGTGG
>JAYUAH010000345.1:0-1867 GCA_043741415.1 Betaproteobacteria bacterium | reverse complement strand
ACCAGTGACGGCGGAATGATTTGCGCCAGCGTGCCGGATGCGGCAATCACACCGGAAGCGAGTCGCCGGTCATAGCCGTAGCGCAACATGATGGGTAGCGAGATCAGCCCCATTGAGATCACCGAGGCAGCCACCACGCCGGTAGTCGCGGCGAGCAGTGCGCCGACGAAAATCACCGCGTACGCGAGACCTCCGCGCACCGAGCCGAACAATTGGCCGATGGTGTCGAGCAAATCTTCGGCCATGCCGCTGCGTTCGAGTATCAGCCCCATGAAAGTGAAGAACGGTACCGCAAGTAGCGTGTCGTTGGACATCACGCCCCAAATACGCTCCGGCAGCGCCTGCAGCAGCGATGGTTGAAGCAGGCCGAGCTCGATGCCGAGCACGCCAAAACCCAAGCCCACCGCGCCCAGCGCGAAGGCCACCGGGTAGCCCATCAGCAACACGATCACCAGGGCCACGAACATCAACGGTGCGATGTTGTTAATCAGAAACGTGGTCATGGGCGTTTTACCGCGGTGGTGGCTGCGGTTTCGGCGGCGAGGGATTTTTCGCCGCGTGCGCGCAGAATTTCCTCGGCCAACTCTTCCTCGGCCGTTTTGGCGACGATTTTTTCGTTGGGGTCTGGAATCAGGCCCTGTAAAAACGCGAGGCGCTTGATCAACTCTGCGATGGCCTGCGCGATCAGCAGCGCGAAGCCCGCCGGCACCATCAGCCGCGCGGGCCAGATGATCAATCCGCCGGCGTTGGTGGAGACTTCGTTGCGCGTATAGGCATCCACAAACACCGGCCACGACAGCCACGCGATCAGCCCCGCCATGGGTAGCAGAAAAAACAGCGTGCCGAAAATGTCGATGCCGGCGCGCACGTGGGGCGAGAAGCGGCTGGTGATGATGTCGATGCGCACGTGTTCGTTGTGTTTCAACGTGTAGCCCGCGCAAAACAAAAATATCATCGAAAACAAATACCACTGAATTTCCAGAAAAGAATTCGAGCTGTAGTTGAATACTTTGCGCACCGTAGCGTTGGCGGCGCTGATCAACACCGTGGCCAGCACCAGCCAGTAAACGGATTGGCCGATGCGTTCGTTGAGTGCGTCGATGGCACGTGAAATAGCAAGCAAGGCTTTCAAGGGGCTCCTACCGTGAACTGGGCGTCGATGGCGCCGCGGCTGATTATAGCCACAATGCCAGGCACCTCTGAAAAATGATGCGTTACACTGCGGCTCACAAAGGACATTGCATTGACCTCTGACGTCGCAACGCCATCCCCGATGAGCGCGCGCCTGCTGGCAGTCGTGTTCCTGCCGTTCGCGGCGGGTTACTACTGCTCGTTTTTGTTTCGCAACGTGAATTCGGTGGTGTTTCCGGAACTCACGCGCGAATTCGGTTTGTCGCCGAGTATGCTGGGCCTGTTGACCAGCGCCTATTTCATCACTTTCGCCGGCGCGCAATTGCCGCTGGGCGTGTTGATGGATCGCTACGGTCCGCGCCGCGTTAACGCGACCATGCTGCTGGTGGCCGCGGCGGGTGCACTGGTGTTTTCATTCGCCACAGGTTTGCCGGGTTTGTTGCTCGGCCGCACATTGATCGGCCTGGGCGTTGCGGTGTGCTTAATGTCTGCGATGACGGCCTTCGTCATCTGGTTTCCGCGTGAGCGCACGGCGACGCTGTTCGGCTGGATACTGCTGGTGGGGGCGTGCGGCGCGCTGTCGGCAACCAAGCCGGTTGAATTACTGCTGCGGGTGATGGATTGGCGTGGCGTGTTTTTGTTGTTCTCTGCTTTGGCGATCGTAGCGAGTATTGCGCTCTTCACCGTGGTGCCGGAAAAGCCCGTGGTGAAATCCGGCGTCACGGTGCGCGCACAG
>JAYUAH010000344.1:0-4614 GCA_043741415.1 Betaproteobacteria bacterium | reverse complement strand
TACAGCGGCGCCTGCGGCACTTGGCGCGCTCGATGCCGCATCCGCTGAAGCGTGGATCATCGCGGCCATGGACATGTATGACCGCGAGGGACTGCATCACGGCAGCCATGTGTTCAAAAATTTCGCGGCGTTTGCGTCCAGCGCGCTCGGTGACGCGGCGGTGGCGTTCGATGAGGTCGCGCACGTGCTCGAACTTTTCGTGTGCGGCCTCGCGGGACGGCCGATGAAAATCGACAGCGCGCTCGAGCCCTATACCGACACAGCCACAATTTATTTGCCGCCGCGCGTTGCCGTCAGTGCAAACAAAAACGACAACTTTCTGATTTACAAAATTATTGCCACGCTGCTATGGGCGCAAAGCCGTTACGGCACCTTCAATGCTGATCTTGACGCCGCGACCCAAAATTACGCCGATCCGGCGCGCGCGCTCGAGTGGCTGAATCATCTGGAAACCGTGCGCCTTGATGCACGCATTGCACGCGCCCTGCCCGGTCTCGCGCGTGATAGGCGCCATATGCGTGATAGGGCACGCGTGCGTGGCGCTGCAAATACCGACACGCGGTTCACGCCGTTGTGCGCACACACCGCCACGATAAACGACAGCCTTGCGCTGCTCGCTACAATCGATCTCGCGCGCGAACCGCCACGCGCGCCATGGAGCAGCATCCTGCGCCCGGCCGACGCCACTGCTGCGCGCGCCGAGCGCCTTGCGCGTGAAAAAAGCGATCTGCAAGCCGCGCTCGCCGCGATGCTCGACGAGAACCCGGACGCGGATAATAGCGACGGCGAAGGCGAGCGTTTTTCCATCGATGTGAAGCAAAACCCGAATGACGATGCACTCAAATTCGAACTGAAGCTTGATGGCATGCCCATCGCCGTGCCCGAGCAGGTGTGTAACCTGCTCGACTCCATCCTGCACGATCTCAACGAAATCCCCGACGATTATCTGACACCGCGTGACGCGAATGACGCCGACGGCGATGAATCAGACATCGAATTCGATGCCATAGCCACCGTAGCCAACGACGCCCCGCTGTTTTACGACGAATGGGATTACCAGCGCCGCCACTATCGCAAGCAGTGGTGCACGCTGCGCGAGATGGAGGTCGAAGCAGGTAACCCCGATTTCGTCCACGCCACACTCAAAAAATACGCACCGCAAGTCGCGCAATTGAAACGCACCTTCGAGATGCTGCGCGGCGAAGACAAGCTCCTGAAACGCATGAAGCACGGCGACGACATCGATCTCGATGCCGTGATCGCCGCCTACGCCGAGATGAAATCCGGCCGCGAGTTATCCGAGCGCTTGTTTGTCAAGCGCCACAAGGCCGAGCGTAATCTCGCGGTGATGTTCATGGTGGACATGAGCGGCTCGACCAAGGGCTGGATCAACGATGCCGAGCGCGAAGCGCTGGTGCTGCTCACCGAAGCGCTCGAAGTGCTGGGCGACCGTTACGCGATCTACGGCTTTTCGGGCATGACGCGCAAGCGCTGCGAGATTTTTCGTATCAAGCGTTTTGACGAGCCGTATAGCACCGTGGTGCAGCAGCGCATCGCCGGCATTGCACCGCAGGACTACACGCGCATGGGCGTGGCGATACGCCATCTCACCGCGCTGCTGGGCAACGTCGAGGCGCGCACCAAACTGTTGATCACGCTCTCCGACGGCAAGCCCGACGACTACTCCGACAACTACCGCGGCGCGTATGGCATTGAAGACACGCGCCAGGCGTTGATCGAAGCGCATCGCGCCGGCATCAAACCATTTTGCATTACCATCGATCACGAAGCGCGCGACTATTTGCCGCATATGTATGGCGCGGCGAACTGGACGCTGGTGGATGAGGTCTCACGCTTACCGTTCAAAGTGGCCGATATTTATCGTCGCTTGACTACATGAAAATATTGTTTAAAATCAAATACTTATGATATATCTTCGAATTGCGCTCGCGGCACTCTGTTTAATGGTCACGCTGTGCAACGCGCAAACCATTGCGACTGATGCGCATCGCATAAAAATCACGCAACTCACCGCCGGTTTGCAGCACCCGTGGTCGCTCGCATTCCTGCCCGATGGCCGCATGCTGGTAACCGAGCGCGCCGGACGGGTGCGCGTCATCAGCAAGGACTTCAAACTGGAGCCCGCACCCATTGAAGGCGTGCCTGCGGTCGCCGCTGTCGGTCAAGGCGGCTTGATGGATGTGGTGTTGCATCCGAAGTTTTCAGAAAACAATCTCATCTATTTGTCATTCAGTGCCGGCGACAACAACGGCATCGGCACCGAAGTCGCGCGCGGCACGCTCAAAGGCAATCGCCTCGACAACGTGCAGGTGATTTTTCGCATGCAGCCGAAACTGCGCACCGGTTATCACTTCGGCTCGCGGCTGGTGTTCGATCGCGACGGGCTGCTTTACATCACGCTCGGCGACCGCGGCGAAATGGAACGCGCGCAAAATCCCGGCGACCATAACGGCTCGGTGATCCGCATCCACGACGATGGCCGCGTGCCCAAAGACAACCCGTTCGTCGGCAAGCCCGGCTGGCGCGCCGAGAAATTTACGCTGGGCAACCGCAATATGCAGGGCGCCGCGCTGCATCCGCAAAGCGGCCTGCTATGGACGCACGAACATGGCCCGCAGGGCGGCGACGAAGTGAATGTCATCCGCGCCGGCGTCAACTACGGCTGGCCGATCATCACCTATGGCGCCAACTACGGCACCGGCACCCCAATCGGTGTAGGCACCACCAAAGACGGCATGGCACAGCCTTTGCACAAGTGGGTGCCGTCGATCGCGCCCTCGGGCATGGCGTTCTACAGCGGCGATAAATTTCCGAAATGGCGCGGCGATTTATTCGTCGGTGCGCTGAAGGATCAGATGCTGGTGCGGCTCAAACTCGACGGCGAAAAAGTGGTACACGAAGAACGCCTGCTGAAAAACCTGCTCGGCCGTATACGTGATGTGCGCGTGGGCGCGGATGGGCTGATTTACCTGCTGACCGATGAGCCCAACGGTGTGCTGGCGCGGGTGGAGCCCGCGGATTAAAACCGACAGCGTGGCGTGCCGCACAACAAGAAACCGGGAACGCCAGCGCGATGGCAGTTTCAAATGGTGCCCGTGCAGCGGTAAGATTTGCCGGCAGCCATCGACTCACCAGCGCAAGATGCGCTCGACGCTCACGAAGTAGCACGCAAGTATTTGTTTTTGAATGACTTATTTTCCGGCACCGGTAATTCCCGCAACACGTTTCGCGATGGCACGACAGCAAGCACGTTGACGCAGTATCATCACAAAACGTTGGTAGTGTATTCCTCGGTTCCGATCCACTCTAGGAGAACACCATGCTAGTCCGCGATTGCATGAGCACCCATCCCATTTTTGTTCACGCGCAGGACGATTACAAACACGCGTTCAACGTCATGGAACACCATACGCTGCGGCACCTACCGGTGCTGGACGACCATGAACATCTGGTCGGCATATTGGCGGAGCGCGATTTGCTGCTGGCGGCAACGCACTATTTGCAATGCGCGGTGGAGGTCGCCGAAGTGATGCACCGTGATGTGGTCACGGTCACGCCCGACATGCCGCTGAATGAAGCCGCGCTATTGATGGCAAACCATCATATCGGCGGGCTGCCGGTGGTCAATGGCAACGCCACGGTGATCGGCATGATTACCGAGTCGGACATTTTTAAATCCATCGCCCGCCACACGCACTGATCTTTTCAGCGGCGCAGCGGGTTATGCCATACGGCTGATGCGCCTAATTGTACAATTGCACTAATGTAACTGGGACGGCGGCGGCGTTTCCGAATCAGCGGCGCTGCTCACGTGGATGTCGTCGGCAAGGTCATCATCGATCGCGCGGTCTTCATCATCGTCCACCAAGCCCTCGCCCATGGAAACTGGCGACGCACTGCGCTCGCCGGGCATATTCATTTCCAGTTGCGCGGCGCCGCTGGATTCCACCAGCGCACCCAGGTCGTCGAGCGGCGGCAATTCTTCCAGCGAACGCAGGCTCAAGTCGTCGAGAAACTGCCTGGTGGTGGCGTAAATCGCGGGACGTCCCGGTACTTCACGATGACCGATGACGTCAATCCAGCCGCGCGCTTCGAGTGATTTCATGATGTTGCTGGTGACCACCACGCCGCGGATATCCTCGATGTCGCCACGCGTCACCGGCTGACGGTAGGCAATGATTGCCAGCGTCTCCATCACCGCGCGCGAATACTTGGGCGCTTTTTGCGGATTCAGTTTGTCGAGGTAACGCTGCAATTCGGGGCGCGAGCGAAAGCGCCAGCCGGAAGCGACATTCACCAACTCCACGCCGCGCCCTTCCCATGACATACGAATTTCGTCGAGCAGCTTGCGCAACAACTCGTTGTTGGTTTCGCCACGCGGGAACATGCGCTTCATTTCATTGAGCGAGAGTGGCTCGGGACTGGTGAGCAATGCCGTTTCAAGTACCTGCTTGATCAAATCGATATCGAGTGTCGAAGCCGCCTCGCCCGCCAGCGCTACTACGTGCGCATCGTTATCCTCGGCGTCATCGGTGGCTTCGAGGTTGCGGTGCATGCCGTCGACGATGACATCGTCTGTGGCTTCGCCGGCTG
>JAYUAH010000343.1:0-1869 GCA_043741415.1 Betaproteobacteria bacterium | reverse complement strand
GCCATCAACGCGCAGGCCGCACAGGTCGAGGTTGCAAGAACGGATTTCGTACTACAGCAAAGCGAGCTGAAACGTCAGCAGGAATTACGCGACAAAGGTTTCGTATCGGGGGCCGCGCTGGAGCGTCAGGCGGCGACGACCGCAGCGGCTGATGCGCGCGTTAAAGCGGCGCGATCCCAGTTAGCGAGCGCACAAAATGGACTCAATTTTCAGACGCTACGTGCCGATAAAGCTGGCGTGGTGGTGGCGATTGATGCCGAAGCAGGCAGCGTGGTGACTGCGGGGCAAAGTGTGCTGCGCGTGGCGCAACTGGGTGAGAAAGAACTGGTCGTCAATGTGCCAGAACGCGAAGTCGGACTCATGAAAAAAGCGCGCGGATTCGCTGCGCATTTCGACGCCATTCCCGGCAAGATTTTTGCGGCAACGTTGCGCGAACTTTCACCGGCTGCCGATGCCGCGAGCCGCACCTATACCGCGCGATTATCGATTGCCAATGCCGATGATGCAGTGAAGCTCGGCATGAGCGCGACCGTGCGCCTCGATCTCGGTGAAGCACAGGCGATCATTGTGCCCAATACGGCGCTCTACACCCGCGACAACGCAACCCATGTCTGGCTGGTTGATCGCGCCAGCGAAACGGTCAAAGCGGTGGACGTCAAGGTGGGCGAGAGTACCAACGACGGTGTCGCGATTGTGTCGGGCTTGAAGCCGGGCGATCTGGTGGTCACGGCGGGGGCAAATTTGTTGCTGGCCGGGCAGAAGGTGCGCTTGCTTGATGCGCCGACGACCACCACAGCGAGCGCTGCACCCACGACCGTTCGCCCTGAGCGTAGCGAAGGGTCTGAAGTGGCCCCGAAACCGGGTCAAACCCTTCGCTCTGCTCAGGGCGAACGCAGTGGTGACAAGGCCGTCAAGCCATGAGCAGCCAAGGCGCATCGGGTGATAAAAGCGGTGGCCTAAACGTCTCCGCTGCCGCCATAAAACACAAGCAGCTCACGCTTTTTTTTATTCTCGCGATTGCTATCGCAGGCCTGGCTGCGTACTTCAAACTGGGGCAACGCGAAGACCCTGATTTCACCTTCCGCGCGATCACCGTGCGCACCTTGTGGCCCGGCGCAACGACTTCGCAGGTCGACGCACAGGTCACTGATCGCATCGAAAAAAAGTTGCAGGAGATACCGTTTTTCAAGCGCACACAGAGCTACTCCAAGCCCGGCGAATCGCTGATTATTCTGGAACTCATCGACACTGCGCCGCGCAAGGATATTCAGGCGCTCTGGTATCAGGTCAGAAAGAAAATTGGCGACATTCGCCAGACCCTGCCGCCGGAGGCGCTGGGGCCGTTTTTCAACGACGAATTTGGCGATGTGTTCGGTTCGATTTACGCGTTCACCGGCGACGGTTTCACACTCTCGGAATTGCGCGACAAAGTGGAAGATGTGCGCCAGGAATTGCTGCGCATTCCCGATGTGTCAAAGATTGAACTAGTCGGCGTCGTCGACGACAAGATTTACGTCGAAATCAGCAACGCGAAAATCGGTGCGCTCGGCATTGACGCCTCGTCCATCGCGGCGCAACTGCAGGCGCAAAACGCGGTCGTGCCGTCGGGCGTGATTCAGACCAAAGACAACGCGATAGCGCTGCGCGTGAGCGGCAATTTTGATTCGGTGAAATCGGTGCGCGAGCTGCAACTCACGGTGCCCAATTCCGGCGGTCGCAGCATTCGTCTGGGCGACATCGCCAGCGTTTATCGCGGCTATGCTGACCCGCCGGTGCAGACCGTTCGCTTTGCTGGCAAACCGGGCATTGCGCTCTCGGTTTCGATGAAGAGTGATGGCGACGTGCTGCAACTCGGCGAGCATCTCACGG
>JAYUAH010000342.1:0-1869 GCA_043741415.1 Betaproteobacteria bacterium | reverse complement strand
CCACTTCGTAGCCGGGCAGCGTTTCACTCATGGTCGGCACCTCGGGCAGCGTATACCAGCGCTTGGCGGTGGTGACCGCCAGTGCGCGCAACTTGCCGCTGCCCAGATGCGGCACCACCGGCAACAGGCTGCCGACAATCACCGGCGCCTGCCCGGATAGCAGATCGGTCATGGCGGCGCCCGTGCTTTTGTACGGCACGTGGACCATTTTTGTGCCGGTCATGTTCATCATGAGTTCGGTGGCCAGATGCGTGAGCCCGCCCATGCCGCTGGATGCGAACGTGAGTTGCCCCGGCTTCGATTTAGCAAGCGCAATAAACTCCCTGGTATTTTTCGACGGTATCGACGGATGTATGGTCAACACAAACGGTGTGATGCCGAACTCAGCAATCGGAATAATGCTATTGACCGGATCGAACGCCGGTTTGTGCGTGGCCGAGGTCGCGGAAAAACTGCCCGACACCATCAACAGCGTGTAGCCGTCGGGCACCGCCTTGGCCACCATTTCCATGCCGATGATGCCGGCGCCGCCGCCGCGATTGTCGACGATGAACTGCTGTTTGGTCAGCTCGGTGAGTTTGCTGGACACCTGCCGTGCCGTAATGTCCGCGCCGCCGCCGGTGGCGAACGGCACAATCACGCGCACGGTTTTGGCGGGATAGTTCTGAGCGTTGACCAGGGCAGGGCAAAGCGCCGCGACCACAGCAACCAGTGCAGTACCCGATCTCAATGCCTCAAGCTTCACGGTGTTTCTCCTCGCCCTGTTGCGATGATGCGATTCAAACATTGTAGCGGGTATTGTGGCGGCAGGCAGTCTGAGATTGGCTGGCCACCGGGCGCCTATTGCGGTTGATCCAGATCGCGCATTCCGGTCGCACGAGCGCATACGTTCTGCACGATGATGGCAAATCGGAATCACATAAATCGACGATCGCAGACAAGCAATGAATGCGGAGACGAGCGCCGCACTTGAGTCACGAACTCACGCAGTTTGCCACTGAATATCGATCGATCCGCGATTTGACAGGCCGCTTCCGGTTTTCAAGTTGCATCATGGCCGTTATGAACATAACGGCCATAGGCGTACACACGACTGGCTAAACGCGCATGCCAAAATTGCCGCATAATCCTCTTGGTTAAATCCCGGAAAGTCTCTACGAAAGTTTCTGCCTTATCGAAGTCTCTGCGCGAAATCCCCGCACACCCTACCCAAAGGAAAACTATCATGGCACAGATCAGACATATCGCGATTCAGACCCAGGACGAAGAAGCGACTGCGCGTTTCTATATCGAGAATTTCGGGTTGCAGAAGGTGAAAAAACTCGACAGTCCGCGCGCCGCCGGCTACTACCTCACCGACGGTCACATCAATGTGGCCATCCTGCGCTTCAAAAGTGATGTGGTTGCCGGGGCAGAACGCGGCACGGGTTGGAGCGGCATCCATCACATCGGGTTTCAGGTCGAAAGCCTGGAAGAAACGACCGAAAAGCTTGCTACCTCCGGCGCAAAACCGCGCGACGACATCAACGTTGCCTTGGGATTGGGTGCGGGCGGCGCACCAGCCGGGCACGGCAATGTCGAGGTGCGTTACAGCGGCCCCGACAATGTGACCTTTGACGTGTCGCAAACCGGCTGGGTCGGGACGCCGACGAACCGGGTGCACGGCTGATGTACGGTCGCACCCTTGTTTGATCAGCCGACCCGCAGCATCACGACCGCCAGTTTGTCGAGCGTGGCGAGTGTTTTGTCCTTGTCCTCCGAGGCGATGGAGAAAATGACGCGGTCGATGCCGGCGTCGCGGTAGCGCTTCAGGGTATCGGGCTCGGCGGGCGGGTTGAACGTGGTGATCGGGATCGCCGCCGGATCGCG
>JAYUAH010000341.1:0-10756 GCA_043741415.1 Betaproteobacteria bacterium | reverse complement strand
GTTCTCAAGCCCCTGTTCCCCTATTTCGCGGCTGCGTCTTCGGTGCTGCAGACCGGGCTCGAAAACCTGAACCTGATCGTGCATCCGGCGATGGTGTTGCCTAACATCGGCATGATGGAACGCGCGAAGCTCGACGGCAAGAAAATCGGCTTCTACCAGGAATGCGTAGTGCCTGCGGCGGGTGTGCTCGGAGACGCGCTCGACGCCGAGCGCAAGCGCGTGTGCGAGGCCTATGGCGTCGCGCACACGCCGATGGCGAAGGCGATCGAGCAGTACTACGGCTTCAAGAGCAACACCTTCTACGAGGCGATGCAAAATCCTGTTTACAAGTCTTTCCCGGCCTTCCAGCCTGATATCTGGCGCGAATGGGAATTGGTGGATTTGCCCTACGCTATCGTGCCGTGTGTACAGCTTGCAGATCAGGCGGGCGTCGCGGTGCCACTGCACCGCGCATTCGCGGAGATCCTCGGCGTGCTGCTGCGTCAACCCGTGGCAATGCGGCCCGTCGCTGGCAGACATGTACCTTGAGGGCTCGCCGGACGCCGTGAAGCAACGCATGCTAGGCTCACGCTGAGCACAAGCATGAGACGCCTCGGTAAATTTGCAACGGCGAACGGGTGGGCAAAGCGAAGCGTGCCCACGCAAAAACCGTGGATGGTAGGCACGCTACGCTTTGCCCACCCCGTACTAGCCATAATCTGCGTGGGTGCAACAGCGGCCTTTGCTCAAGACGCAATCAACTATCCCAGCCGTCCGATCCGCATGATCGTGCCGTTTGCACCGGGCGGTGGGCTCGACACCAGCACACGGTTGATCGCACACAAGCTCACCGAGACATGGGGTCAGAATATCGTGGTCGATTCACGCCCCGGTGCGGCGACCATCGTCGGCACGGAAATCGCATCCAAGGCAGCGCCGGATGGCTATACCGTGCTGATGATCACAACGACGTTCGCGATCAATCCCGGCCTCTATTCCAGGCTGCCGTACGATGCCGGCAAAGACTTCACGCCCGTCACGCAATTGAATTCGCAACCGAACGTGGTGGTGGTCACGCCTGCCTTTGCGGGCAAGTCCGTCAAGGAACTGATTGCGCTGGCGAAGGCCAGGCCGGGCGAGCTGACGTTCGCAACCCCCGGGGCTGGCTCCGCACCCCATCTGTCGGCCGAAATGTTCCAGCGCGCGGCGGGCGTTAGCATGATTCACGTGCCCTACAAGGGCATCCCGGCCGCCGTGACCGACGTCATCGGCGGCCGCGTCACCATGTTGTTTACGACGACGATATCGGCCGCTCCGCACATCAATGCCGGCAAGCTGCGCGCCGTCGCGATCACCAGCGCCAAGCGCCAGTCGAGCATGCGCGACGTGCCGACGGTCGGCGAGACCCTGCCCGGATACCGTGCCGAGGCCTTCCAGGGCATGGTCGTACCTGCTGGTGTGCCGCAGGCCATCGTTAACAAGCTGTCAGCGGAAGTCTCGCGCATCGTGAAGTTGCCGGACGTGGCCAAGCGCTTCCAGCTCGACGGCGCGGAAGCGGTGGGGAGTACGCCGCAGGAATTTGCAACGTTTCTGAGTGCCGAGATTCAGAAGTGGAGCAAGGTAATCAGGGACGCGGGCATCAAACCAGAACAGTGAATGCAATCAATCGCCGACAAACGTCGATACACGCGGCGGCAGAAACACGGCCCGATGAAAAGCCAAGTCGTGCGCAAACAATCAATAGGCGCGGTGTCACATTTCGCCTTGCCAATAGCGACCATACGCATGAGGTGAGATAGGGCGCGAATGCTGCCCTGTGCCATCGTCTGGCGGTGACCGCGTTATCGGCCGGGCGTAGTCGGCTAATCGAGCGCCTCAAACAGTTCGCCGCCATAGCCGGCTTCGAGCGGCAGTCGCAGAAGGCGTTTGCCGTCGCTGGTTTTCTCCTGTTTCGACATGACGGTTACTACCAGGCTCGCACGCGCGGCATCCATCGCTGTTGCCGACATTGAGTGGCGGCCCAGTTTCTGCAGGTTCATCCGTGTTGGGAACCGCAACTGGTAGACGCCGGCCCTGGCGCGCTCCAGCGCGGTCGCGGGCGGTAGCCACACTGAATCCACCGCCTCGTGGCCGTCGTGTAGCGCAACCTGGTCTGAGGGTGCAGCGGCCAGAAAAAAGTGTGTGTCGAAACGCTTGGTGGAGCGCTCCGGGGTGATCCAGTTCGCAAAGTAAACCATGGTCTCGGACGCGATCACCAGATTCTCCGCCGCGAGGATGGCGCCAAAGGTGCGCTCGCGGCGGGTCATCGCGGCGCGATGCGCCGCCTCGATGTCGCGCAAGCGCGCGGCACTGACCAGCGCCGCTTCTCCGCGCTCACGTGCCAGCAGCACGCCGCATTCTTCGAAGGTCTCGCGCACGGCAGCCACGCGCAATGCCGCCATGTTCGCATCCACACCGTCCAGCGGCGGGAACACGGCCGCATCGATCGCAAGATCGTAATCCTCGGCATCCACCCGTCCGCCCGGAAACACCAGCGCACCCGCATGCACATCACTCTTTTCGTGACGCACGATCATGAATACTTCCATGCCATCCTTGCCGTCACGCAATAACATCACAGTTGCCGCTGGCCGCGGCTGCGGAATCGTATTTTGTGCCATGGGTCGAATTGAGGATTACCCTACGTCGCTTGTCGTCCAAACCAGTATAGCGTGATCGCCTCCGCAACAGCCAATGCACAAACTGAAGAAGTGATTGAGGCGCATGGCGAAAGTCTGAACTTGGCCTTTGTACATCTGTTCATAACCGAGAACTGTACATAATGGCCGATCGCCGACGCCGCTAGCAATGCTTGCAATGCGCTGATTTGCGATGCTATCATTGCTATCAATCTTACCCTTTTCGTTTTCCCGGAGAAATATGATGGCTCAACTAATGGTACGCAATCTGACTGCGGAGTTGGTGACGGCATTGAAACGACGCGCAGCAAAGCACAACCGGAGCGCGGAGCAGGAGCATCGCGAAATACTGCAAGCAGCGCTTCGCGGTCCGCGCAGACGGCCTTTGGCCGACGTATTGGCATCCATGCCTGATGTCGGCAACGATCAGGATTTCGTTCGCGAGCAATCCGATCATCGTGGTTGAGCGTGTATTTGATAGAGACCGATGTAATTAGCGAGGCGCGCAAAGGCGAGAAGGCCAACGCGGGCGTCAGGCGCTTCTTTTTCAACGCCAAGCGCGAAAACGCCGCGCTCTATTTGTCGGCGATCACCATCGGTGAACTGAGGCATGGTGTCGAACTGATCCGGCATCGTGGTGACGCTCCGCAGGCTGCGCTGCTCGACCGCTGGTTAAATCGCGTGTCCAAAGACTACGATGACGCGATTTTGCCGTTCGACGCTGAGACCGCACACATCTGGGGTCGCTTACGCGTGCCGCAGCTGGAAAACCCCTTGGACAAACAAATCGCTGCAACCGCTTTGCTCAATGACTTGACCGTGGTTACACGCAATACCGCGCATTACGCGCCTACCGGTGTAGCGCTCCTGAATCCGTTTACTTGAGGCGAGGCTATTCGGTGCAATCGCAATTCAGCCGGCAATCTTGCCCTCATACAACGTAATTGGCGGATACGCTTTAGGATCAATCATCACATCAATCACCGTCGTGGACGAAGACTGCAACGCACGCTCCAACGCCAGTTTGAAATCCGCCGGATTTTCCACGCGCACGCCCTCGCAGCCACACGCACGCGCAATCGCCGCGTGATCCACCGGCGACAACTGGCAGGCGTCGGTGTGATTGCCATACAAAACCTCCTCCGCATGCCACTGATAGCCAAGTATTTGATTATTAAGGATAATTATAATTACTTTGAGACCCATGCGTTTTGCAGTTTCAAGCTCCGACCACATGTGCGCAAAGCCGCCGTCGCCGGCGATGCAAATGACTTCGCGCGACGGGTGCGCTACCTTGGCACCCAGTGCGGCAGGCAAACCCCAACCCAAACCCGCCAGTCCGCGTCCGGTCAAAAAGCGCTGCCCGGCGCGCTGCGCGGTGAGGTAATTCATCGCCCAGATCGATGAGTAGCTGGCATCGGTGACGATCAGGGTGTCGGGCGTCAGCAGCGCATTGAGGTCGTACATCAAGCGCTCGGGGCGTATCGGTATGGCATCAGCATGCAGCATGCCGCGCGCCTCTTCCTGAAACGTTCTGCGCGCGTTGGCGATTTCTGTTTCAACCACGGGCCGTGCGCTGCGGCGCTGATCCAGATTTTGCCCGAGCAGCGCGGTGTAGAGTGCGCTCAAGGTCAGCTTCGCGTCGCCCACCAGCCGCAGCGCTTCGTAGTTGCGCCCGACTTCCTGCGGGTCGATATCAATGTGGATGTAGCGCGCGGATTTCGGAAACAGCGTCCACGAGTCCGTGCCGTTCTGGTTGGTGCGGTCGCCCACGAACAGTACCACGTCTGCACGCTCGATCAGGCCGCGCAGATGCCGCGCCATGCCGCGTGTGCCCATGAAGTAACCGATCACGCCCAGCGACAGCGAATGTTTTTCATCGACCGAGCCCTTGCCCATGCTGGTGGTGGCCACAGGCAAATGCGCGGCGTCCTGTACTTGCGCCAGCACGGCATGTGCTGCCGATAGATGCACGCCGCCGCCCGCAACGATCAACGGACATTTGGCCTCTGCCAGCCACTGCGCGGCCTGCGCGATGCGCGCTGCGTCGGCGGTGAACCGGTCCAGCGGATAGGTGCCCAACATCGCGGTGCGCGCGGCGGGCAGGTCACCGGTGACGGCCTCCAGCAACAAATCCTGCGGAACCAACAGCACCACGGGGCCGGGCCGGCCGCTGGCCGCCGCGGTGAACGCCATGTCCACGTAATCATCGATGCGTGAAATTTCCGCGACGCGCCGCACCCACTTCGCACAGCCGCGAAAAATATCGAAGTGATCGAGTTCCTGAAACGCATTCTTGTCAGTCTGATTGCGCCGCACGTCCTGCACAATGGCGACGATGGGTATCGAAGCCTTCAGTGCCTCTGCCAATCCCGGCGCGAGCAACGCTGCCGCAGGGCCATTCTGCGCCGTGCACACGCCCACCTTTTGCGAGGCGCGTGCATAGCCGTCCGCCATCGCCGCACCGGCATTCTCAGTGCGATAGGCAATTTGTCGCATGCGGAATTCGGGTAGCACCAAATGCAGCGCCGACGGCAGGCTTTGCCCGAACAGCACTTCGACGCCATGGCGTTTTAACGCGCGCGCGAGCACATGTGCGCCGCACAGCGCGGGCAGCTTGTGGTTCACTTGTTTTGCAGTGTTAACCGTATCCATGTTGTCACCTCATTGAAGATTTTTCAGACCGATGGCCTTGATCAAAGCGTTGAAGCGCGCAATCTCGGATTTGACATGCGCCTGCAATTGCGCGGGTGTGCCGCCTTCGACATCGATGCCTTGCTTGGTGAAACGCTCTTTTACATCGGGTTGATTCAGCACCGCATTCACCTCGGCATTGAGCTTATCGATAATCGGCTTCGCCGTGTCGCGCGGCGCCACCAGCGAATTCCAAGTGCTAGTGGCATAGCCGGTGAGTCCGCTTTCCGCGATGGTGGGTATGTCGGGCACCGCCGGCGAACGCTTGGCTGACGTGACGCCCAGCACACGGATCTTCCCCGATTGCCGATGCGGGATGGTGCCGGACACGCCGCCAAACATGTAGGCCACCTGCCCGCTCATCAAATCGTTCAACGCCGGCCCGCCGCCTTTGTACGGCACGTGCACCACGATGATGTCTGCCATGTATTTGAACATTTCGCCCGCGAGATGCGCGCTGGTGCCTACGCCCGCCGAAGCAAAACTCAATTTGCCCGGATTCGCTTTCGCATATGCGATCAGTTGCTGAATCGTGGTCGCGGGCACAGCGGGATGCAGCCCAAGTAAATACGGCTGCGCACCGAGCATGGAAATCGGCACAAAGTCGCGCTCCGGATCGAACGGCCGTTTGGTCGCCAACGCGGGCGCCACAGCCAGCGTGGTCACGGTGGCCAGCAACAAGGTATAGCCGTCCGGTGCGGAAGCGGCGGCGATTTCCGCACCGATCACTGTTGCCGCGCCGCTGCGATTGTCGATGATCACCTGTTGCCCCAGGCGTTTGCCGAGTGGGTCGCTGATCAAGCGCGCGAGCATATCGTTGGGGCCCGCAGCAGGGTACGGCACGATCAAGCGTATGGGGCGCACAGGGTACAACGGCTGCGCAAGACCCGCGGCCGCGCTGATGCCCATCAAAGCTGCAAGCCCCGTTATCGACAAACCCCCCATCATCTCCCTTAAGTTGCGATGCCCATTCCACCGACCGATGCAAGTATATGCGTTTCCTCTCACTGAACAACGACAAGCGCGCATTGAGAAATGACCCGCAGCATCGCAGTGCACATGACGACGTGAACGAGGCGCATTTCATGCAAAACAATCCGGGCAAGACGCAAGATCATCTTGCTGCGTTGAAGCCCATCTGCGGGAACCTCAGGTGTACCGAAGCGTCGAACGCTCGGTTGTTGATTTCGAGTAACAGTTCGTTGATCACCGGCGCGACGACAATCGCGGTGGTGCCTGTGGTCAAACAAGGCGCATCTTGATCAAATCCCCACCGCGATTTAAGTATAAAAAATATTTAAAATCAAGTACTTACAAAACATTCACCGATGACTCGAGAAAGCAGATAACTTGCACACAGCCGCGCGCCGAACATACGCGATTGCCGCTGAAAAACAGCACACCTCTAAAATGCATCACGACCACAGGAGCACAGTGCATCATGACCGACAACACACGACGCGACACCATCAAGACCCTGGCCGCAGGCAGCGCAGGCATTTCCTTAAGCAGCATACTGGGCATTAGCAGCGCGAACGCTCAGGAGCGCCCAACGCCCGCACCTGCGTTTCGTGGGCAACGTCAGCCCAGGCCTCTGACTTTCGATCCGGCGAAGCTCAATGGTCTTTCTGAAAAACTGATCCGCTCGCATCACGAAAATAATTACACCGGCGCGGTTCGTGCGTTGAGCGTGGTGGAACAGCGGCTCGACATGCTGATGCGCGACAAGGACATTGCGCCCTTCGTCTACGGGCCGTTAAAGCGCGAGGAATTGCACCGCACCGGTTCGGTGGTGCTGCACGAACATTATTTTGGCAACCTCGGCGGTAATGGCAAACCCGGCGGCGGCGTGCTCGACGCGATCAAACTGGCCTTCGGCAGCGCGGAGCAATGGGAAGCCGAGTTCCGCAGAACCGCAGCATCGCTCGCCGGCGGCTCCGGCTGGACCACGCTGTCGTACAATCTGCACACCGGCGAACTGCACAACTACTGGTCGTGGGATCACATGCACAACGCCCCGACGGGCATACCGCTGCTGGTGCTCGACATGTACGAGCATGCGTTTCATATGGATTACGGCGCGGCGGCCGCACGCTACATCGACGCATTCATGCTGAATGTGAATTGGGAAGAAGTAAATCGCCGGCACAGTGCAGCACTCAAGGCGGCGGCTGCGTTGCGCGGGTAAACCACGAGCCCGAAAAAACAAGGCCGGCGAAACGCCGGCCTTGTCATTAACGCTCAAACAATCCGCGTTACACCAACCGCAATCCATCCGAGAACGGCAAGCTGTGCACCATCTTGCCGGTGGCGGCGTAAATCGCGTTGATGATCGACGGCACCACCACGCAAATCGTCGGTTCGCCCACGCCGCCCCAGAAATCGTAAGTCGGCTGGATCACCGTTTCCACCTTCGGCATGTGCACCATCTTGGGCAAATTCAGCAGGTGAAAATTGGTTTCACGGATGCGGCCGTTGAGCACCGAGCATTCGCCCATCAACACACTAATGCCCATCGCCACCCCGCCCTGCACCTGCGTGGCGATTTGTTCAATGCTTACCGCGTGGCCGCAGTTGGTCGCCAGCACCATGCGATGCACCTTCACATCGTTGCCGCTGACCGACACCTCTGCCACTGCCGCCGAGTAGCTGCCGTAACCCATGAACTGCGCAATGCCGCGATAACGCCCTGCCGGCAGCGGCTTGCCCCAATCACCTTTCATCGCTGCAGCGTTCAGCACACCCAGATGCTTGGGATGCTTGGCGCACAAGGCCTGGCGGAATGCCAGCGGATCCTTGCCCGCCGCCTTGGCCGCTTCTTCGATGAAACATTCGAGGAAGTAACCGTTGTGATTGGTGTTGACGCCCCGCCATGGGCCCACCGGCACATGCGTGTTGCGCATCGCGTATTCGGTGCGCAGATTTGCCGGCGCGTAACCGATTTGCGCGTCGCCGGGCTCTTTCCACAGGCCCTGCAATTGGCGCACGTCCTTGCCGTCCTTGATCGCCGCCGGATTGGCAAACGCGTTAATCGACTGTCCGGTAACACGAATGTGCAGCGCGGTCAGGTTGCCGTTGGCGTCGAGTCCGCCGGTGATTTTTGCCTGCTGGATTGGGCGGTAAAAATCGTGGCCGAGATCTTCTTCGCGCGACCACAACATTTTCACCGGCGTGCCGGGCGGCAATTGTTTGGCGATCTGCACCGCTTGGCGCACGAAATCCTGATTGCCGCCGCGCCGGCCGAAGCCGCCGCCAAGATCGAGCTTGTAGACCTCGCACGCATTCAACGGCAGGCCCGAGGTTTGCGACAAGGTCGCCATCGAGGCCTCGGCGTTTTGCGTGGCCACCCAGCATTCCGCCTTGGTGGGCGTCAGGCGCACGGTGGCGTTCATCGGCTCCATGCATACGTGCGGGATGAACGGCACGGCATAAGTGCCTTCCACTTTTTTCGCCGCACCGGCAATGGCCTTGATCGCATCGCCGTCGTTGATGTCGGCGAACGCGTCGGTAGAGGTGAGGCCCGTTGCCACGTGTTTCAGGATGTCGCCCTGCTGCACTGCTGCATTGGCGCCTTCGTTCCACACCACCGGCAACGCATCCAGCGCTTTTTTCGCGCGCCACCAGGTGTCGGCTACCACCGCCACCGTGGTTTCATTCACGCGCAAGGCTTGCGGCTTGCCGGGCATGCCGGCGATTTTCGACTGATCGAAACTCGCCAGCGTGCCGCCGAACACCGGACAATCCATGATCGCCGCGTTGAGCAGGCCGGGCAATTTCACGTCGACGGCGTAGATCTTGCTGCCGTCGAGTTTGTCGTTGGTATCGAGACGCTTGACCGGCTTGCCGGCGATTTTCCACTGGCGCGGATCGCGCAGCTTGATTTCTTTTTCATTGGGCGGCGTGAGCTTGCTGGCGGCGCCGGCCATTTTGCCGTAGCTTGTGCTGCGGCCTGATGCCTTGTGCGTGATGATGCCTTTGTCGACGGTCAATTCGCCGGCGGGCGCTTTCCATTCATTCGCAGCGGCTTGCACCAGCATTATCTTCGCCGCCGCGCCGGCGCGGCGCACATAGTCGTGCGAAGTACGAATGCCGCGGCTGCCGCCGGTGGACATATCGCCCCACACGCGCTTGTTGGCCAAATTTTGGCCCGGGTTCACGTGCTCGGTGCGCACCTTGTTCCAGTCGCAGTCGAGTTCTTCGGCCACCAACTGCGCGAGACCGGTCAGCGTGCCTTGTCCCATTTCCGAACGCGCGATGCGGATCACCACTTCGTCGTTGGGCCGCACCAGCACCCAGCTATTGATTTCGGTGGCGGGCCCGCTCACTGCTTCACCGCCGCCGGTGGTGGCGCAACCGGCCGTCAAGCCCAGCATCAGGCCGCCGCCCGCCACCGCCGACTTCACCATGAAGTCGCGACGCGCGGGATTGTCGATCGATAGTTGTGCGATTTGTGTAATCAGTTCGTTGTTTTGATCCACGGCGATTCTCCTCATTAAACCACGGTGACTTCGTTTTTCATGATTTCGGCGGCACGCGCGGTATTGCCCGCGGCGCTGTGTATCGCCGCGCGTATGCGCTGATAGGTGCCGCAGCGGCAGATGTTGGTCATCGCCGCATCGATTTGCGCATCGGTGGGCCGCGGGTTCTTGGCGAGCAGCGAAGTCGCCGCCATGATCTGCCCCGACTGGCAGTAGCCGCACTGCGGCACGTCGATTTCTTTCCACGCCTTTTGCACCGCCGTCGAGGCGTCACGCGACAGGCCTTCGATGGTAGTGATCTTGTCGTTCGCGCCGACCGCGGCCAGCGGCAATGAACAGGAACGCACCAGTTCACCATTGACATGCACCGAGCACGCACCGCACTGCGCGATGCCGCAGCCGAATTTGGTGCCGGTCAATCCTACCTGTTCGCGTATCACCCACAGCAGCGGCGTATCGGCTTCTGCGTCGACCTCGTAGTTCTTGCCATTGATATTCAGTGTTGCCATGACAGTCCTCCTGCGGTTGATGTGATGAATCTATTTGTTTGCTGCAAACTGGGTACTTAACTTTCGGCGCGTAGCATAGCGCAATCCGGCGCGCGCTGGCTATTCGTTAGCCGCGCGGACACGTTGATGAGGCATCATGGTGCAGGAAATCATAAGTATTTGATTTTAAATGATTTTTTGTTTACGCACTAAAACACATCACAAACCACGATGCGATACGCGCGGGACGCGCAGCGATTGCCGCGACACCATTGCCTGTGCTACGTTTGAGCTTCCAAATTCGCAGCCTTCCCGCAGCAAAACTCACTATTCAGAATACGAGGTTTCGCATGAATCACCCCGCAGAATCACCCGTCACGCAATCCGCCGCCCTGCCCCTGAAACGCATTACTGTCCTTGACCTGACGTTGGCCCGCGC
>JAYUAH010000340.1:0-1887 GCA_043741415.1 Betaproteobacteria bacterium | reverse complement strand
GCGGCGAAGAAGCCGATCGCGTCAAAGGGCTCGATCAGGGCGCCGATGACTACGTGGTCAAGCCCTTTAGTCCGCGCGAGCTGGTGGCGCGCATCCAGGCCGTGCTGCGGCGGCGTGTGCCGCACGCGTCGGATGCCGAACTGTCGGTCGGTGGCGTCACGCTCAATCCGCTGAGTCATGAAGTCACCGTGAATAAAGCCGCGGTTGACCTGGGCCCGACCGAGTTTCGCTTGCTGCATTTCTTTCTTGCCCACCCGGAGCGCGTTTACAATCGTGCGCAATTGCTGGATCAAGTGTGGGGCGATCATGTGTTCATTGAAGAGCGCACGGTCGACGTGCACATCCGCCGGCTGCGCATGGCGCTGGGTGACGACGGTGAAGATCTGATCAAGACCGTGCGCGGCGCGGGCTACAAACTCTCGGCGGCAAAAACGCACTGAGCGCGGGCGGTATAATCGCCGCCCGCAGTGGTGCGGAATGAGACGAGCGGCAAACCGTGATCACAGTCTGGTTTTCATTGTGTCTGAAATTTTCGGCGATCGCGCTGGTGGCGCTTGCCATCGGCGTATGGCAGGGCGCGGTGGCCGGCTGGGTGGCGGTGTGCGTGGGGCTCGCGTTGTTGCACGCAGTGCACGTGTATCAACTGGCGCGCCTGGAGCGCTGGTTACGAGCGCCGAGTCTGGACGACTTACCCGATCCATGGGGCACCTGGGGCGTGGTATTTGCCGGCTTCTACCGCGCGCTGCGGCGCGAAGCGCGCGAGCGCGACGGCGTGGTGAAGGAGCTCGATCTATTCAAACAGGCAGCCCAAGCGTTGCCCGACGGCGTTGCCATGCTGGACAGCGGCGATCAACTGCTCTGGTGTAACGATACGGCGGCAGGCCACCTCGGTGTGCACGCCGGTCGCGACTACGGTTTGCGCATCACGAATTTGGTGCGCGTGCCGCGCCTGTCGGCGTTCTTGCAGAGTACGCGCAGTACGCCGGGCAGTGAAACGCTCGACTACCGGCCCGCGCACAATCCCGGCCAGTTGCTGTCGCTCAAGGCCATACCGTTCAGTGACGGACGCAAACTGCTGGTGAGTTTTGACGTCACGCAAATCGAGCGCGCCGACACCACGCGCCGCGACTTCATCGCCAATGTGTCGCATGAGTTGCGCACGCCGCTCACCGTGATTCACGGGTTTCTGGAACACATGAGCGAGGCGCCGGTGATGCCCGCGGAACAGGCGCGCCGTCACATCGGCCTGATGGTGCAGCAATCGGATCGTATGCTGAAGCTGGTGGATGATCTGCTGATGCTGTCGCGCCTTGAAGGCGGCGACAATCCACAGCGGGAAGAACGAGTTGATGTTTACGCGCTGTTGCAAGGGCTGGCGGAAGACGCGCGTGCGCTCAGCGCGGGCCGTCATCAGATCGAATCGATCGTGGCCGAAAATGCCGTCATCACCGGCGCCACCGACGAACTGCGCAGTGCGTTCGGCAACCTGGTGAGCAATGCGGTGCGTTACACCCAGCAGGGCGGACGCATCACACTGGCATGGCGCATCGATGAAAAAGGCGGCGGCGTATTCAGCGTTACCGATACCGGCATCGGTATCGCCGCTGAACACCTGCCGCGCTTGACCGAACGCTTTTACCGTGTGGATCGCGGCCGTTCGCGCGAGTCCGGCGGCACCGGGCTCGGGCTCGCCATCGTCAAGCATGTGCTGCTGCGCCATCAGGCCACGCTGGATATTCAATCCGAACCGGGCGCGGGCAGCGAATTTCGCATCACCTTTCCCGCGTGGCGCAGCGTGGTGGATCTGCCGGCGCGCGCTGAGCATCCTGTCGCGGATGCGGCGTAATATCGTAAGTATTTGATTTTAAACAATATTTTATAATTCGA
>JAYUAH010000339.1:0-1888 GCA_043741415.1 Betaproteobacteria bacterium | reverse complement strand
AAATGGAAAAAGTGCTGGGCAATGATGCGGATATCGAACATCAGTCGGTGTATGTCGGCGGCGGTGTGCCGCGTTTTTATTTGCCGCTGGATATCCAGTTGCCGAATCCCGCGTTTGCGCAATTCGTGGTGCTGACCAAAAACAACGACGCGCGCGAGCGTGTGTTCAAGCGCGTGCGCGAGGCCCTGGAGCGCGATTTTCCGATGGTGCGTGGGCGCGTCAATCGCCTGGAGAACGGCCCGCCGGTGGGCTATCCGATACAGTTTCGGGTGTCCGGTGCAGATCCGCAAACGGTGAAATCCCTCGCCACGCAGGCCGCCGGCGTGGTGCGCGGCAACAGCCATGTATTCAATGTGCATCTCGACTGGAACGAGCACGCCAAGGTGGTGAAGCTCTATGTCGATCAGGACAAGGCGCGTGCGCTGAATATGAGTTCGTCGCAGCTTTCCTCGATACTGAATTCAATCCTCAGCGGTTACAGCGTGACGTTTTTTCGCGAGGGCGACAAACTGATCGAGGTGGTGGCGCGTGCCGAGGCCGCCGAGCGCATGGATATCGGTGCGCTGGGTGACTACAACATCCCGCTCACCGGCGGGCGCACAGTGCCGCTGTCGCAACTGGTGACGATTTCTTATGCGCTGGAAGACGGCGTGGTGTGGCGGCGTAATCGTTTGCCGACGGTGACGGTGCGCGCGGATCTTCAGGGCAATATCCAGGCGCCGGTGGTGACCGCACAGATCGATCCGCTGCTTAATTCACTGCGCGAAAAACTGCCGTACGGTTACGCTATTAACGTCGGCGGTGCGGTCGAAGAAAGCGCGAAAGGGCAGGCCTCGGTGGCGGCGGTAATGCCGTTGATGATTTTTGCGACCATCACGCTCTTGATGATTCAGTTGCAGAGCATGAGCCGCACCTTTCTGGTCCTGCTCACCGCCCCTTTGGGCCTGATTGGCGCGACGTTTTTTCTGCTGCTGTTTCATATTCCATTCGGATTTGTGGCGATGCTGGGCGTGATTGCGCTGTCGGGTATGATCATGCGCAACTCGGTGATCTTGGTGGATCAAATCGAACAGGACATCAGCGCCGGCAAAACACCGTGGGAAGCGGTTATCGGTTCGACGGTGCGGCGTTTTCGGCCGATCATGCTGACGGCGGCGGCGGCGATTTTGGCGATGATTCCGCTCACGCGCAGCGATTTCTGGGGGCCGATGGCGGTGGCGATCATGGGCGGCTTGTTGTTTGCAACGGTGCTCACGCTCACCTTTCTGCCGGCGCTTTATGCCGGATGGTTTCGCGTGAACGAAGCGGAAACGGCGACGGACAAAGTGGCGTTATAAATAAAAAATTGTTTAAAAACAAATACTTACGTTATTTTATCATGGCAGCGTGGCTGAGCGATGTCAACGCAGTT
Organism: Betaproteobacteria bacterium; assembly: GCA_043741415.1. GTDB lineage: Bacteria > Pseudomonadota > Gammaproteobacteria > Burkholderiales > SG8-41 > UBA5216. The sequence goes on along the minus strand of JAYUAH010000339.1, from coordinate 477 downwards.
GCGGCTGTGCCGGAAGCTGTCAAGTTCCCGAGTCGCGATGGCAAAACGGAACTGGTCGGTTATTTGTTCAAGCCCGCTTCGACAGCGGCGGGGCCGTATCCCGCAGTGGTCATGCTGCATGGACGCGCAGGCTCGTACTCATCACTCAAACCGGGCGTGGCCGAGGCGACGAACTTGAGTGCACGTCATCGTATGTGGGGCGAGTTTTGGGCGGAGCGCGGTTACCTCGCGCTGCATGTCGATAGCTTTGGGCCGCGCGGCTATGCGCAGGGTTTTGCCCAGCACTCGTACAAAGCGCGTCCGGCATCGGTGAACGAGCAAAGCGTGCGGCCGCTCGACGCGTACGGTGCGCTCGATTATTTGCGCAGCCGCGACGACGTGCGCCGCGATCATATCGGCTTGCAGGGCTGGTCGAATGGCGCGATGACTGCACTGGCGACGATGGCACCCGCTTTTGCCAACAGCGCGCCACGCGTG
>JAYUAH010000338.1:0-4657 GCA_043741415.1 Betaproteobacteria bacterium | reverse complement strand
GATTCATCACCGGATTGATGTAGTTGGTATCGCTATGCAGGCCGATAACGTCGCTGCCGATCAGGAATATCGTCGCGGCATTGGCGCCCGCGCCTGATGCAAGTCCGCCCAAGGCTACGAACATCGTCGCCAGGTACTTCAGAAGTCGTTTCATGATGAACCCTCGCTTTCAATTAAAAAATATGGATAAAAGTTAACGTTGTAATACCTGGACGGGCAACCCGAGCGAGAAAGAGAAGCAATAAAACGGGGCTGTTCACATGCCGTTAAACCTACCAACAGGAACCGCCCCCTCTGATACTCACCAAAGCAAACCGAACAGGGCTCGACAAAGTAACAGCAATAACCGGGCCACAATTATATTATTCAATAAAATCAAATAGTTATGAAAAAAATCGCGTGCGGAAAACGTTGAAGTGTAAAATTTACCGACACGCCTGATCGTTCGAAAATAAGTATGAAATAAATTATTATTTAATAAATTCAATAAGTTAGCTGTTATTGCCTCGGAAAAGTGGCAATACTAGTCACGAAAAGGCGTATAAAAAGTGTAAAAAATCCCGACAGACAGCCTGCGGAACGTCAGCGGACAACTGAACAGTTAATTTCCCGTATGGGGATTTCCGTACCCGGCTCGCGGCGCTGATGAAACGTTCATATTGTGGTAGAGCGCCGTGATTTGATGTTTAGGTTCGGCGGGAAATCTAAAGAATGTCTTACTAGCGTGCGGTGCGCACCTTCCCTATGCCCCACCGCATGATTCGAAACCACCTCCAGCACCCGCTTACGCCCTTCGCCAAACAATTCAGTACGCACCACCGCAATATTGCGGCCGCTTTGCAGGATAGTGGAACGCACGCTGATTACTTTGCCCTGACCAGGGCTGATGTACCACGCCGACGCGCCGGTGAGCAGCGGATGCTCCGGTACCGCCGCGTCCGCCGTGGCGAGCGCGGCATTGATCAAAAATCCGCCCTGCACGTGCCCCACTCGATTGCCGATGTGCATACCGACCGGCAACCGTCCGCTGGCGCCGGTGGGCGTGCGCTTGACCGCCGGGTTACACAAGGTCTCAAGCAGGTCGCCGCCGGGCGTACTGTTCGCGATGCGGATCGCTTTTTCGACGCGGCGAACCACATCTTTCTCCACCGCCTCGAGTTCGCTTTTTTTCAACAGCGGCCTTTCTCTGCCGTTCTCGCCGCCTTCCCACGGCAGCCCGCGCATCACCACACCCTTGGGCGCAGGCGGCGACACCCAGGTGCCCGACATGCGCATGACTTCGCGGCCCTCGCACATGATCTGTCCAGCCGCGACACTCTCCGGCAGCGCAGTACGCGGCGAAAAACCGCTGCCACGACCCGTGAGCTTGAGCGTGCCACGCGCGGGCTCGCCGGTGAATTCGACGCGGAGCATCAACGTGGCCGTGCGCACATTCGGATCGGTATGCACCCGGTTCGCCGCCGCCAGCGCCATGTCAGCGGCATACAGCAGCGCCGCGCGATTCACGATGCCGTCGGCATTGGCGCAATGCGGCCCCGGGTCAACCGTGAATTCAACGCCGTCGGTCTTGAAGCGCCGCGGCGTGAAGTTAAGAAAATAGCCGGCAAAGTGCATGCCCGGCGCGCGATTACTGGATATCGCGCGCAATACTTGGGCACGAATGAAATCGGTGTCTTGCTGACTGAAACTCAAGATGAAATTCCTGTGGGAGATTGTTGATCAAAAACAAACAGCCCGCGATGTTACCAAAAGCGGCGCTGAACACTAGATCGCGCGCAACACCTGATGAAAAAATAAATGCAGCAACACGCCGCGCCCGATCAAAAATGCGGCCAGCGATACCCACAGTCCTGCATTGCCGAGCAGCGGCACCAACGTATAAACTGCCGCCAAAAATAGCGCGAACGACGCCAGCATGGTGTTGCGCATGATGCGTGTGCGCGTGGCAGCGAGATACACGCCGTCGTAGGTGTACGCCCACACCGAAACCAGCGGCATCAGTGTCGGCCACCAAAGGTAATTTGTAGCCGCCGCGCGCACCTCGGGAATGCTGGTCATCAGCGCAATGATGGCGTGCCCCGCCACCAGGTAAATGAGAATGTTGATCAGCCCCACCACACCCGACCACAGAAACACCACGCGCCGGTCGTGCTCAAACGCTGCTCGATCCTTGCGTCCTACGGATTCGCCGAGAATGGCTTCGGCCGCATGCGCCACGCCATCGAGCGCGAACGAGGTGAATATCAAAAAGTGTTGCAGCACTTGATTCGCCGCAAGCTGCACATCACCGAGTTCCGCGCTTTTTGCCATGAAAAATCCCAGCACCGACACCACGCAAATGGTGCGCAACACGATGTCGCCGTTGATCGCTACCATACGCTTTAGTTGCACAGGGTCGAGCAGGCGCGCGCGCTTATTTTCGTGTAACGCATCATCGGGCAATGCGCGCAGCGTGCGCCACACGCTATACAGGCCGAGCAGCAGCCCCGCGTACTCCGCAATCAGCGAAGCCGTGGCCACACCCGGCACGCCCCACTTGAACAGGAACACAAACAGCAGCGCCAGCACGATGTTCAGGCAATTCACGAACACCTGTATCACCAGCGGCGTGCGCACATTTTTCAGCCCATAAAACCAGCCGATGATCGCGTACGAACCGAGCACCGCCGGCATAGCCCACACGCGGATCAAAAAATATTCGCGCGCGTATTGCTCCACCTGCGCGCTGGCGTCGATCACCCACAACGCAAACGCGATGATCGGCAGTTGCAGCGCCACAATCACACTGCCGATCACGCCCGCCAACAGCAACGCACGCTTAATCATCGCGCGCACTTCGCCGTGGTCGCCCGCGCCGCGCGCCTGCGCCGTCGGCCCGGTGGTGCCCATGCGCAGGCAATTGAACAAATGGTAAATGTAGTTGAACAACATCGCGCCAATCGCAACGGCGCCGATGTAATACGGCTCGGGCAAATGGCCGACGACGGCGGTGTCCACCGCGCCCAGCAGCGGCACCGTGACGTTGGCGAGGATGATCGGCCACGCCATCGCCCACACTTGGCGGTGGGTGTTTGGGGATGGATTCATTCGATTACGCGACGCACGTGGCTATCGAACATGAAGCCGTTCACGACACTCCCTCATCCCCGGCCCTTCTCCCGGAAGGAGAAGGGTGAAAAGCCCCTCGCCCTCCGCGAGAGCAACCGAGGGTGAGGGAAAAAGCGCTCCCGCTCCAATGTCATAATACTATTGAAAATTCGATACGTTGTGATGTAACACTACACACTCGCCAGCAACTTGCCCCACCTTGGATCGGGCCGCTGCAACACGCGCGGTGCCGCATGCAACGCCGCCCAGGTGGTGGCCGTGATATTCAGTATCGCGGGCTTGCCGTACTCGGCTTCGATCAGCGGCACGGCGTGCATCGCGTGCCACAGGCCGCCGGGCATCATGATGGCTTGCGCTTGCGGTGCATCACGCAGCACCTGCGCGAGATCGAGCGCCAGTTGGTGATCGGCGGCGGGGTCGGCGGTTTTGTGTTGCGCCAGCGTACTGCCGCGCGCGCGCAGCGCCACGACCTCGATGCCGGCCTCGGCGAGATAGTTCGTCAACGCGGTGTTGGTGGGTTCGTGCCAACGTGTCGCCAACGCAATGCGCGTGGCGCCCAGATGTTTCAACGCCGCGATGTGCGCTTCGAGATCGGTATCGCAGGGGATGCCGCTGCGCTGCTGCGCTGCGGCGAGTATCTCCAGCATGCGCTTGCGGCCCAGGTGCGAAGCCACCGGCACACCGCTCAGTGCGATGCGATCCACTTTCTTTTTCGCCAGCAAATCCACCGCGCGCCAGAACGCCGGCAATTCGCGCTCCACCGCTTCGAGACTGTGGCCTTGCAGGTTGAGGCCGGTGGTCACCAGCATCATGCCCTCCGGCGCCACACGGTAAAACTGGTAGGCATCCATATCCGTTTGCAGATGCGGAATGATGTAGCCGAGCTGATACCACGGGTTGATGATGCTCATGTCATTACCTCGCCTCTATGCATAAAATATTGTTTAAAAACAAATACTTACATATTATCGAATAGCGACGGCTCACCCGCGGCCCGGGCGCGTGCGGGTGGCTGTTGCGCCACACCCGGTGTGCTCAACGCCCCCACGCGCACGCCCAGCAAGCGAATACGCCGATCGAGCGGCACGCGCTTTAAACACTCGCCTGCCGCGCGGCGTATCGCACGGGCGTCGTCGGTAGGCGCGTCTATCGTGTGATCGCGCGTGACGGTTTTGAAATTGTCGTAGCGCAACTTCAAGCCGATGGTTTTACCGACCACACCCTTGCGCTTCAAATCATCGGCCACGCGCACGCACAAGTCGGTGAAAATTTTGCTGAGCTTTTCGCGATCGCGCAGCGGATGCAAATCATCTTCAAACGTGGTTTCGCGGCTGATCGATTTGGGTTCGCAGTAGGTGACCACCGCGCGCTCGTCGCGGCCGTGCGCGGCGTTGAGCATCCACGCGCCGAAATTTTTGCCGAAGTGTTCGATCAGCAATGCAGGATCGGCGTTCGCCAGTTCGCCCACGGTATGTATGCCCAGCGTTTCCAGCCGCGCGCTCGCTTTGGGGCCGATTCCATTGATCTTGCGTGCGGCCAAAGGCCAGAT
>JAYUAH010000337.1:0-1892 GCA_043741415.1 Betaproteobacteria bacterium | reverse complement strand
AGGCAGCAGCGTTCGTGCAAATAGCTGTGGAGAGCGCGTGGAAGTCGCGCGCATCGACGGGGGCCACCTGGATTTCGGTGATCGTCATTGTGTTCGGCGCCTCGGTGACCTTTGCCGAACTCAAGGCCGCGTTGAACACGATTTTTGTGGCCACACCATCGACTGACGTTCCGCTCCTGCATTCGACGCTCGCTATCGTGCGGGCGCGACTACTGTCGTTTGCGCTGGTCACCGGATTAGCATTTCTGCTAATCGTTTCCCTCGCGCTTGATAGCGGCGTGGTGGCACTGCAGCACCTGGTGTTTACCGATGCCGCAGACGCGCGCGCGTTGACGCTCTTGTGGGCGGTCGAGAAGGGCTTGAGTCTGGCGCTGCTGAGCTTCATGTTCACCGTGCTCTTGCGGGTGTTGCCCGATGCCACGGTAACGTTGAAAGCGGCCACTATTGGTGCAGCCTGCGCGTCAGCGCTGTTTGTGCTCGGCAAGAGTTTGTTCAGCTTGTACCTGACCAGCATGGGCACCACCGACGTGTTTGGAGCAGCGGGAAGTTTGGCCGTGATTTTGATGTGGCTGTACTACTCGTCAGCCGTGTTTTTGTTCGGTGCCGAGATTGCGCGGGAGCTGGCTGAGGTGAGTGGAAATCGTGATGGCAGTAATCAGATTGACGCAACAACGCTAACAGAGGTGCCCTTTACGTGACAACCGCCCGTCTAAGCACGCGCGCACTCTCAAACGTGTCAGCAGCGAACTGCCGGCCCTCGATACGCAGATGCCGCTTCAATAAGAAATCAAACAGCATCGGATTGCCTTGCCGCACCTGCTTCAGATGCGCGCCGACTGACGCATCGAGCCAGCCGCGCTCAACGATGGCATCGACCGAAAACAACGGAAACACGCCGGGCAGCGGATAGTCGGAGCCGTTCACCAGTCGGTCCGCCCAGTCGGCATGGCGCTGTATGCGCGGCAACGCGTCGAGCCGGTTGATTTGAGGCAGCGCTGAAATGTCGCCGAACAATCGGCCCTGAAAGGCCGTGTCGGCCATCAGTCGTTCAAACAGTCGGAAGCATTCGACTTGCGGGCCGTCCTGACCCTTGGCGCTGCGGTCAAGATCAGTGTCCCAGCCCAGGCTTGCACAATGCGCGACGATCACGCGCAGGCCACGCTCAAGCGGCCGCCGCAGCTTCAACACATTGCCAAACTCGGGGCGGTTCGCACCGTGCACCGCTTTCTCCTCGCCGCCGTGCGACAACAGCGGCAGATCAAGCCGGGCCATGGCGTCGTAAAAGGCGTCGCAGCGCTTCGACGCCGGGTCAATGCCCATCGCGGGCGGCAACCACGTTACGGCCACCGCGCCACGCGCTGCGATTGCGGCACTGGTGCGAAGGAAGTTGCGACGGTGAAATGTGTTTCGCATGTCATACCTATGCTAACGTGAGCGCGTTGTTGCAAATTCATGCCCTGGCCTGCTCGGCTAATCACCTTTAGAGGCACCCTTTACTCACTTTGTGTCGCGACGCACTCTGGCGCGCACGGGTTGGGGGTGATTTCCGGAGCACGCATTTCGTCTGAAAGCGTTGCCCGCTCATGCCCGGCTATCAAGTGCGTTTACAGTGCGTGTCGGTCACCGGCGGGGCCGACATGAACCTGCGATCATTGCTGGATCGGCAGCAATTTTCCGACCCGTTGGGCGAGGCCGCCGCTGTCGGCATCTCGGCTGCAACCTGGCCGCTGTTCGGGCAGCTTTGGCCGTCGTCAGAGAAGCTGGCCGATCTCATGCAGGTGTGGGATATCGGTGGCCTCAAGGTGCTTGAAATCGGCTGCGGCCTCGCGCTCGCCAGCATGGTGGTGCATCGCCGCCATGGCGACATCACCGCGAGCGACCATCATCCGCTG
>JAYUAH010000336.1:0-4662 GCA_043741415.1 Betaproteobacteria bacterium | reverse complement strand
GCTGCGTGAAAAGGGCAAACCCAAAAAGGTCGCTCTGGTTGCTTGCATGCATAAGCTGCTTACCATCATCAATGCTATCTTCAAATCTAATACCCCTTGGGATCCCAATTTCCAGAACCACAAAACCGCTTGACTTTCGACACAGTTGCTCTCCCCCGTCAACGGGGGAGAGGGAATCAGGTTTCAATGCTGTTCGTTTAAGTCGATCAAACCAAAATACTGTTCGGGCTGAGCTTGTCGAAGCCTTGTGCCGCCACCACTGCCCTTCGACAGGCTCAGGGCGAGCGGGCATAACCGAACAGTATTGGATCAGGTTTTTGACATTGCACTACCGCCGCAACTTCAAATAAATCTCCGGCAGTTTGTTCGGCAGACTGTTGATTTGATCCAGCACCAGGTAATGCCCGGCGCCGAAAATCTGCGGCAAATACTGGTTGGCCATGGTATCCACCGTGATGCAAAATGGATGCACACCTTGGGCCACGGCTTCTTTCACCGCCATGCGCGTGTCTTCGTGCAGGTAGCGGCGGTCGCCGCCGTCATCGTAATCCTCGGGGCGGCCGTCGGAGAGCAACAACAATAAACGCCGGCGGCTATCGACGCGCTCAAAGTGTTTGGTGGCGTGGCGTATCGCCGCACCCATGCGCGTGGCAAGGCGGCCCGACATGCCGCCGATCTGGCTGCGCACGTCGTCGTTGTAGGCTTCGCCGAAATCCTTGATGTTGTAGTAACTCACGTTGTCGCGATACTTGGAGCAAAAGCCAGCGATGGCGTAATCGTCGCCGACTTCCTCCATGCCCTCGGCGAATAACAACACGCCCGCGCGGATGCGATCCACCAAGCGCCCGCCGCCTTCGGGCAGGTGCTGCATGATTGAGGTGGACATATCCGCCAGCAGGATCACCGAAATTTCACGCTGGCGCATTTCGCGCCGCCGGTAAATCGCGGGACTCGGCGAGCGGCCCGCGATTTTTTCCGACACGTATTCGACCACTGCGTTCAGATCGATTTCATCGCCATCGAGTTGCTTGACCTTGGGCGACATGCGCGTGGGCTTTTGCGACTGGATCGCTTTTTTCAAACGCTTTAACGCATTCGAGTATTGCTTCATCAGGCGATTGGTCTCGGTCATGTTCGATTCACCGAGACGCTTTTCCTGCACCCAACTCCAGTTCTTTTTGTAGCGCGCCTCGCGGTAATCCCACTCCGGATAGGGCACGCCCTTGTCCGCCGGGCCGCGGCCCTGCTGCTGGCCGTCCGGGCGATTCTCGGCGCGTTTGGCGTTGCCGCTGGTGTCGCCGTAGCCCGCGGTTTCCTGCTTCTCGCCGCCGTCCTGCTGATCACCCGATTCACTTTGCTGCGGCGCTTCGTTTTCGTCTTCGCCCTGCTCGTCGGGTTGGTTCTCTTGCTCGGCGCCCGGCTGGCTTTGCGAATTTTCGTCGGGGTTGTCCTGCGGATGCGCCACGCGCGTGGTGTTGGGGCCGCGTCCCGGCAGGAACGCCGCCGCAAATGCCTCGGCATCGGTCACGCGCGGCAGTGTGTTCTCGGCGAAAATGGTGCCGGCGATGCGGCAGGCATCAGCCAGCGTGGCGCTGCGTTCATACAACGGCGCAAAGCGCGCATCACGCACCGGTTCGCCGCGCGCGGCACGCAACGCATCTTCGGCGGTGGCAATCGCAAGATCGTAGTACGCCGCCGTTTCCGCGTGGCGTGCGAGATTGGCGCGTGCGCTGGCGATCAAGCGCTGAAAATAATTCGGGATCTGCTTTTGCAGCCGCGATTCGATGCGCAGGTCTTCGCACATATCGAATATCAACTGAAACTTCATTGCGTCTTCGCCGAAACGCATGAACAGCGGCGCCCACGATACCGGGCCTTCGTCCGGAAATTCAAGTTTCGCATCGACGAACATTTGGCGCATGCCAGAACGATCGAAGGTACCGTGACGCATATGCCCCGCCGCGTGCAACACCGACAAAATCGCTTCTTCGCGATTGCCCATCACCGCCGGGAAATACAGGCTCTGGCCGTCGATTTCCATGAACGGGCGGCCCTTCTCCGGCGACCAGGTGCTCTCTTTCAACTCCATGGTTTCGCCGAACCACACGTCAATCAAAATCGCCAGCAAGCGGTTGCGGTCGGCGAGTTTGTAGCCCTGCATGTTCTCCAGCAACAGCGCAAGACTCTCCTCGGACTCGAGCCGGAAATACGCTTCGCCGCGGGTGCGGCCCGATTGCATGATGTCGGCGCCGCGCATCGCCCACGGCAAAATCGCCTGTGCGCCGAGCAGATTGCGCACGCGAATTGCGCCTGGCAGATACGTCGCCAGTTGCAGCTTGCGCGATTCGAACAATTCTTCAGCGGGCGTGTTCAGCGCCTCAATGGCGCCGATGCCGCCGCCGCGCCCGGAGAGTTCAATCACCGGTGTCGAAAAATAAGCGCAGCCGCTATCGATGGAGCGCGCGCACCAGGTGAGGCCGATGCTCGCCCAGCGCTCTTCACCCGCATGGCCCAGCGTGCCGAACGCGCGCGGCAGGTTTTTCATGAAGCCTTCGATGGCCGGCCACGAATGCCGCCAGCGCATGATTTGCAGCGCCTGGCGCGTCCACGGCAGCACCACTTCGGACACTTTTTCCGCTTCGCGGCTGCCGCGCGCAAAAGCCTTGCCGGCTTCGCGATCAAAATCATACAGCGTGCGGCAGGCTTGTATCCAATCGAGCGCTACCGCTTCGCCATGGGGGCGGATGACGGGTAAAACACCTTCGATTTCGAACAGCAAATCGCCACTCACCTCGCGGATGGCATCGAGCAGCGTGCGTATTGCAGGAGAACTCACGGCACTTCCAACAGCAGCCACTAAACGGCGAAGTGCGCGTTAACGATCTCCATCAACGCTTCGGCCAGCTCCGGATCATCGGTAATCGGATTGACGATCGCCACCTGGCACGCCGCCACCGGATCGAGGCCCGCGCCGATCATCGCCGCGGCGTACACCAATGCGCGGGTAGAGGTCGCTTCCTCCAGCCCGTGATCTTTCAGCAGCCGCGCCTTGCGGCCCGCAGCCACCAGTTGCTGCGCGTGCTCGTGCGACAACCCCGGCACTTCGCTCACCAGAATCTTGCGTTCGACTTCTTCCGACGGAAAATCAAAATTGAGCGCAATGAAACGCTGCTTGGTTGAGGGCTTCAAATCTTTCAACACGGTTTGATAGCCAGGGTTATACGAAATTACCAGCATGAAATCTTCATGCGCGTCGATTTCCTGGCCCTTTTTCTCGATGGTGAGTTTGCGTCGATGATCGGTGAGCGAGTGAATCACCACCGTGGAATCGGTGCGCGCCTCGACGATTTCGTCGAGATAACAAATCGCGCCAGCTTTTACGGCACGCGTGAGCGGCCCGTCCTGCCACACGGTTTCGGCGCCTTCCAGCAGAAAGCGGCCGACGAGATCGGAGCTGGTCAAATCCTCATGACACGACACCGTCACCAGCGGACGTTTCAACGCAAACGCCATGTGCTCCAGAAAACGCGTCTTGCCGCAGCCGGTGGGGCCCTTCAACATCACCGGCAGACGGCGTTTGTAGGCGGCTTCGAACACCGCCACCTCGTTGCCCTGTGGCTCGTAGTACGGCGCGATTTCTCCGGCTTGCGGTAACTGAACAATATCGTGCTCCACGCCACGCTGGCGCGCTGTTGCTGTCTTCATTGCTTCCCCAAATTGCGATTAAGTGTGCGGAACGTGAGATCTTAACATCCGCGCTGCACGGGCACGCATACGGCTCGTGCGCGCCTGCAAAACGCGCCGTAATCTGCTAGGCAAGCAATGAAAGGTCGCGCCGCTGTTCAGCATACGGGCGCGGGCATACAATCATGAAGCCATCCGCCAGCGCCGGTACAGTCAGTGACGAATATACCGTAAGTATTTGTTTTTAAACGATTTTTTAGTAAGGCGCCATGAAACTCTATTTTCACCCGGTATCCACTGTCAGCCGCCCGATCATGCTGTTCGCCGCCGATGAAAGTGTTAGCCTGGACATGCAACTCGTCGATTTGTTCAAAGGCGAGCACAAGCAGCAGCCGTATCAGGCGATCAATCCGAATTGCCAGGTGCCGACGCTCGAAGACGGCGATTTTCGTCTCACCGAAAATTCGGCGATATTGAAATACCTTGCCGAAAAAGCGCGCTCAAAAGCCTATCCCACTGATCTGCAACAGCGCGCTCGAGTCAATGAGCTGCTGGACTGGTTCAACACCGGCCTGTCGCGCGACCTGTGCTACGGCATGGTCTACGCACAAACCCTGCCCGACTACATTTACAGCGACGCCGCCGTGCAAGGCGGCACGCTCGCACGCTCGAAAGAAAAATCCAACCGCTGGCTTGGCATACTCGACCAAAACATTCTGGGTCCGGATAAAAAATTTCTGTGTGGCAATGACATCACGCTCGCGCATGCGCTGGGTTTGCGAGGCTTGCTCGGCCACAAGCAAGGTGCGTTGACGCACCAGCGCACGCAGCGCGCACACTTGCTCATGCGGACGAAACGCACCGGCCAGCAGGCCAAAACTCATCAGTTGCCGCAGCCACTGGCAATCCAGCACGTCGGACTTCTTGCCCGAGACGTTCTTGACATGCCGCGCATTGACCAGAAACACTGTAAAGCCG
>JAYUAH010000335.1:0-4670 GCA_043741415.1 Betaproteobacteria bacterium | reverse complement strand
CATTGAAACTGGAACACGGTTGCGACTACGTGGTGATCGATCCCGAAGGCGAAATCGGCCTGCTCACCACCGGCGCGGGTCTGTCGATGATGCTGGTCGACGAACTGCGCGCGGCCGGTCTCAAGCCCTACAACTTTTTGGATGTGCGCACTGGCGGCCTGCGTGGCGAAACCGTGCGGCTGGTGAAAGTGTTGAAGTGGATACACGAAGGCAAGAATATTAAGGTCATGCTCATCAATATCTTTGCGGGCATCACCGAGCTCGGTGAATTTTCACGGCTGTTGGTCAAAGCGCTGAGTGAAGTGCCGGAACTGAAAGTGCCTGTCGTCGCACGCCTGGTCGGCAACGGCTTGCCTGCCGCACGCGAAGTGCTCGGTGCCGCAGGCATCGCATTGTATCCCGATTTGGATGAGGCGCTCGCTGAAGTGCGCCGCCATCTCGCCGGGAGCAAAAAATGATCAACCCGCGCATCGACCGCAACACCCGCGTGCTCATCCAGGGTATCAGTGGCCGCGCCGGCCAACTGCACAGCCGCTTGATGAAAGAATACGGCACCAACCTTGTCGCCGGCATTTCGTCGCGCAAAGAAATTCGTGATGTCAACGGCATACCGACATTCACCGATTGCACCGCTGCCGTCAACGCCACCGGCGCCACCGCCAGCGTGGCCTTGGTGGGCGCCTTTGATTTGCTTGCGGCGATTGAAGAAGCGCTCGCCGCGGGCATCCGCTACATCGTGACGCCCACCGAGGGCATGCCGGTGCACGATGCGTTAAAAGCCAAACGCGCGGTCGATCAAGCGGGCGCGATCTGGATCGGCGCGTGCACGCCGGGCATGGCGATTGCCGGCGAAGCCAAGCTTGGCTTTTTGCCGAACGATGCGTTGATTCCCGGGCCCGTCGGCATCATGTCCAAGTCCGGCACGCTGTCGTATGAATCCGGCTATCGCCTGGCATTGAAAAACGTCGGCACCTCGGTGTGGGTCGGCGTGGGCGGTGATGCAGTCAAAGGCGTGCGCTACGCCGATCTGGTGCCGTTCTACGCACAGGATGAACAAACCAAGGCGCTGCTGATCATCGGCGAAATCGGCGGTCATGAGGAAGAAGACTTTGCCGCCGCATGCATCGCGCACCAATTCGCCAAGCCCGTGTTTGCATTGATCGCCGGCCGCAGTGCGCCGGAGGGCGTGACCATGGGTCACGCAGGCGCGCTGGTGCACGGCAGCCACGGTACCTGGAACGCCAAGCGGCAGGCGCTGGAGGCCGCAGGCGCTACCGTGTTCGGTTCACTGAATGAAATGGTTGCTGGCGTGTGCGCGCGGCTTGGCAAGCAGTAAGCAAGGGCGGCGTCTACTGTGTTCAGCCCTTGCCGCCCTCCGCCAACGCACGCTCGACGACACGCACGATATCCGACACGGTCTCTTGCTTGCTTTGCTCTTCGGCGAGTGAAATCGAAAACCGTTCTTCGAGTTGGTAAATAAACTCCAGCTTGGACATCGAATCCAGCCCCAGGCTCGACAGCTTCTGTTCCGGCGCCACTTGCCGTTCGGTCAACGTATATTGCTGGCACAACATCTCCTGCACCGTCTTCAAAACACCTTCCATGTCCCGCCCCTTTGGAATTGAATCGCTCTACCCGCCTCGGCGCACCATGTTAACCCAATGAGCCGCGTCCCGATTCGCTGACGACGCTAGTGTAGAATGCCTGCGCTTTCGCTTCAAGCGACAACGCATAGCTTACGCTGTCGAAGCGTCTCAACCTTGAAATTGGCATGCCTCCCGTCAAAAAAAGACAAGTGTTCTATATCAGCGGATTCGATCCGCGCGGTGTACAAGCGTACTATCAGTTGTTTGCAGAAGAATGCGCCAAGCAGGCTATCGTCAATCACGCAGCCATTGCGATTACACCCCGCCGCAACGCGAACAACCTCAGCAGCACTTGGCAAACCACCAACACCACGCAAGGCGAACCGGTAACCACCACGTTTGAATTCCTGCGCTGGGACGACATTGTGCGCGCGCATTGGCATGGCGGGTATTTCAAATTATTTTTGCTGGGGCTTAAGACCCATTGGTATTGGGTATCGCCGCGCAATCGCGGCTACCTAACGCGCATCCGCCGCCTGTCGCGATGGAGCTACCTACTTGGCATTCTACCCGCCGTCTTGCTCGTCCTGATTCCTGCACTCACCCTAATGGCGGCGTACGCAGGCCATCAACTGGGCAAAGCCGTGCCTGCACTGGCACCGTGGCCATCCATACTCCTGTCAGTGTTGTGTGCGTGTTCCGTGCTGGGTGTCGCGGTAGAACTGGAACGCCGTCTGAATTTCGGCTGGATGCTACGCAGCTTTGGCTTCATGCGCGAGTATTGCAGCGGCGGTGTACCTGAATTTGATGCGCGTATCAAGGCTTTTGCCGCGCGCATCGCAGCCCATATCCAGGCATCCGACGACGATGAAATCATCGTGGTCGGGCACAGCTCCGGCGCCAATATTGCCGTATCGGCGCTGGCGCACGTGTTGTCGTCGAACCCCGGCATCGCCGCTAGCGAACGACCGCTATGCCTGCTGACGCTGGGCGCTACGATCCCCATGCAAGGACTGCTGCCGGCGTCGCGTGAATTTCGCGATCAGCTCGCGCAAGTAGCGGCCACCGAGGCGTGGCCCTGGGTCGACATTTCTTCGCCGCACGACATTGCATCGTTCGCGCTGCACAATCCCGTGACGGCTTCCGGCGTCACGATAAACGGCCAGCCTGCGCAGCGCCCGCAAGTGGTGTCCGGCGCGTTCAGCGAAGTGCTCACGCCGCAGACCTTGGCCAAGGTCAAATACAATGTGTTTCGCATGCACTTTCAGTACTTGATGGCCGGCGAACGGCCGCGCGCCAACGACTATTTTTCGATCACCACCGACGCGCAGCGCTTTCAGACGCGGTTTCGTAAAGCATCCTGATTTTTATGCCGGGGCGCCCAAACAAAAAGGCCGCATCAGCGGCCTTTTTGGTTCGACGCCAAAAACGCTCACGCCACCACTGCCATCTCGAAATCGCCCTTGCTGGTGCCGCAATCCGGGCAGATCCAGGTTTCGGGCACATCTTCCCAGCGCGTGCCGGGTGCGATGCCGTCGTGCGGCATGCCCAGCGCTTCGTCATACGAAAACGAGCACAGCAAACATTGCCACACGCGCAATTCTTTCGACTTCGACGCTGCCGGCACAATCGCTTTAGCGGTTTCCAGACGCGGGAAATTCAGCACCAGCGCTTCCACGCCCTCCGGCCCGGCGACAATGGGAAAATACCCTTCATCGGGTTTGGTAAAGCCGATGGATATCGCGCCGTAGTCCTTACCCTGATAATTGAGGCTGCCTTTGGTGACGATGATGTATTGGCCGTTGCCTTTGGACGCGTCCGGCCCTTGCGTTGTCACGCCGGGCGCGAGTTTCAGCGAGTACGCCGCGAGGCCGCGCTCGTCTTTGATTTGGTCGAACGTGTGAATGTTGACGTCGGCATGGCCTTCGAACTTGGGCGCCTCGGTGACTTGCCACGGCTTGCGATCGGGCACCGCCACCAGCTTATCCTTGCTTTGGTCCAGATATTGCGCACCGGGATCCCAATGCGCACGCAAAGTGAGAAAACCCACGCCGTGCTCGGCACCGGTCAGCGGGCCATACGGCGTATGCGCACGCGAAAAATGCACCGCGTTGAGCGATAGCGGATGCTTGCCGATCACCCCGCCGCCACTGACGATCACCTGGAACTGATCGACATCATGAAAATGCGGCTTGATCACGCGATGCGGCGTGCCCTCGGCGAGAAACGCCATCGGGTGATCCTTCACACCCTCAGGCGGACGCATGAAGTCAGTGCGCCACGTGGTGCCGCCGGTGGGCGGGTTACGGGTAGTCTTACCGGCTTTGACATCTTCATAGGCTGCAATTTTCGGCATCGTTCACTCCTTCTGTCGAGACATACGATGCAAACATTTTACTCGCGTCGCCGCGATGGGGGAATGGGCTCGTGCAACACGCGACACATTCCATATACTGAGAAATCAATCACTTAGCATACAGGGTAAACGGCTTGCCATTCACTTCAATCGTGCTGTTTAGTGGCACTTTTTGCTCAATCAACCCTTCGGCAAAACAGCCGGCCTTGGCGTTCTTGATCAGGTGCGCCAGCTTGTCCGGCGGCGCATCGCTCTCCAGCACGAGATGCGTATCCACCCCGTCCCAGCGATTGAACACCGTGCCCTTCAACACCGAGCCGCCGAGAAATTTACGAAAGCGTACTTTGCATTTTGCGTCTTTGATCGTCAGCTTCATCATGTGCGCGTACCGCGCAACCTGAGTCAGCAGTCAGAACCCCACGCCCATCGCCAGGTAAGTCATCGGCGACGGATACAAATCATCGCCGCCAATGCGTTGCGCTTCATCGCTAAACACTTCAAACTGATGAAACGTGCCGCGCTTGAGCTGACCTTTGCCGAGCACCACTTCGGTGTAGACCTCGTTGTCGGTGGTCACGCCTTGTGCCGGCAGTTCCGGTTTGTCGATGATGCGCTGCCCCATTTCTGCGGGCAGGTTATTGCCGTCTACGGGTTTGTCCATGTTACCGCTCCGCTGTATTGACAGGCTTTACCCTAGCTTAAACGCTATCGCGCGTCCAATCGGCGGC
>JAYUAH010000334.1:0-4674 GCA_043741415.1 Betaproteobacteria bacterium | reverse complement strand
AAACCTCTTGCCGCACCTGTGCGCCGTATTGTTGCTGCACCACCTTAAACGGCACTTTGCCGGGACGAAAACCCGGCATCTTGGCGGTGCGACCGATGTGTTTGAGACGGGACTCCACCTCGGTTTCAATCTCCGCCAGCGGTACGGCCACATTCAGACGCCGCTCCAAACCGCTCAATGTTTCAAGATTCGCTTGCATGAACTGCTGTTCCTTTGTGATCTCGTCGATTTACTGGTGCGAAAGAAGGGACTCGAACCCCCACGCCTTTCGGCGCCAGAACCTAAATCTGGTGCGTCTACCAATTCCGCCACTTTCGCCTGCCGCGCGAAGCGCCGCGTCAAAAACCCGTCAGGCCCTCCATTGCAACACAGCAATTGTAATATACTCCCCACTTTAACGACACCCCGCAATGCTTGCAATTTTCTTGAATTTCCCACAGCAAGCTATTGTTTAAATTAGATGTTTTTGCAACACGATGGCCGTCGATCACTACGAGAATTTTCCGGTCGCCTCCATCCTGATGCCGCAGCGCTTCCGGCGCCCTGTTGCGCTGATTTATCGCTTCGCGCGCGAAGCCGATGATTTTGCCGATGAAGGTGATTTACCCGCAGCCGAACGCCTGGCTCTGCTGCAAACCTTCAATCGCGAACTCGAGCACATTGAAGCCGGGCAGCCGCCCGCCATTGCCTGGTTCGCCGGCCTTGCCGAAATCATCCACCAGCACCAGCTCCCACTACAACTGTTTCGCGACCTGCTGTCGGCGTTTGCGCAGGATGTCGTTCAAGCCCGATATACAGACTACGCGCAAGTGCTCGACTACTGCCGCCGCTCGGCCAATCCCATCGGACGCCTGCTGCTGCTACTCTACGGCGCGGCCACCGAGCAAAACAATAAGTGGGGCGACGCCATTTGTTCCAGCCTGCAACTGATTAATTTCTGGCAGGATGTCGATATCGACTACCGCAAAAACCGCATTTACTTTCCACAAAACGAAATGACGCAATACGGCATTAGCGAGCAGCACATCGCCGAAAAAAATACTGACGGTAATTGGAAAGCCTTCATGACGTTTCAGATCAATCGCACGCGTGACTACCTGCAGTCGGGCGCGCCGCTGGGCCATGTGCTGCAAGGCCGGCTGGGGCTGGAAATGCGCATGATCATCGCTGGCGGCGACCGCATCCTGACCAAAATCACTAACGTGGATTACGACGTGTTCCACCGCCGTCCGGTGTTAAAGCCTCACGATTGGCTGTTGATGCTCGCGCGAGCGGCGGTACCGTGAGCGGCGTATTAACGAGCGGCATTTTGACATGACGCCCGACGAATACTGCCAGCAGAAAGCGGTTGCGAGCGGCTCCAGCTTCTACTACAGCTTTCTGTTTCTGCCGCCGCAGCGCCGCCGCGCCATCACTGCGCTCTATGCATATTGCCGCGAAGTCGATGATGTGGTCGATGAATGCACCGACGCCGGTGTCGCGCGCGTGAAGCTCGCGTGGTGGCGCGAGGAAGTCGGCAAACTCTACGCGGGCCAGCCGCAGCACCCGGTGACCAACGCGCTCGCGCCGGCCATCGCCGCCTACGGCATCCAGCAGCAGCACATGCTCGAACTCATCGACGGCATGGCGATGGATCTCGACTACAACCGCTACCCCGATTTCGACACCTTAAAAGAGTATTGCCATCGCGTGGCCAGCGTCGTGGGCCTGATGTCGGCGAGCATTTTCGGCTACAGCGAAAAACAAACGCTGGAATACGCCGCCGAACTCGGCCTGGCGTTTCAATTGACCAACATTATTCGCGATGTCGGTGAAGACGCACGCCGCAACCGCATCTACCTGCCGCTGGACGAACTCAAAAAATTCGGCGTCTCCGAAAGTGAAATTCAGGCTGCACGTGAAACGGAAAACTTTCAGAAGCTGATGGCATTTCAGATCGAACGCGCGCTCGCGCACTACGACAGCGCGTTCTCAAAATTGCCGGCGGCCGACCGCAAGCCGCAGATTCCCGGCATCATCATGGCCGGCATTTACCGCACGCTGCTGGAAGAAATTCGCCAGGATGGCAGCCACGTGCTAAAACAACGCATCTCGCTCACCCCACTGCGCAAGCTGTGGATCGCAGCAAAAACCTGGCTCAAAGGCTGACTCGATGGCAGTGCGCCTCATGTTTCTTAAGTATTTGATTTTATTGAATTTTTTATTTACGCCCGCGCAGGCACAAACACCGGCGGCAGCCAATCAGCCGGTAGCACCAGCCACCTCCGAAAACGCGCGCGATGTGATGGTGCGCGTGCGCCCCGCGGTGATCCAGATCAAGGGCTTTTTCGGCAGCAACACCGCACAGGCTTTCCACGGCACCGGCTTTGCGGTGGCCGACGGCGGCGTATTCATCACCAACTATCACGTCGTCGCGCAATTGGTGCAGTTTCCCGACAAATACCGGCTCGAGTACCGCACCACCGAAGGCCAGACCGGCAACATCACGGTCATGGCCATCGATGTGCGCCACGATTTGGCGGTGGTACGTGCCGCCGGCATAGCGCCCGAGCCGCTCAAGCTGGAACCGGTCGTACCGGTGAAGGGTGAGCGCGCCTATTCCATCGGCTTTCCGTTGGATGTGGGCCTCACCATCACGGAGGGTGTATCGAACGGCAAAGTCGAAGACTCGTTTGATCCGCGCATCCACTACTCCGGCGCGATCAACGGCGGCATGTCCGGCGGACCTGCGCTCAATGCGACGGGCCATGTGATCGGCGTCAACGTCGCCGGCTACCGCTTCGAGCAACTGGTGAGTTTTCTGGTGCCGGCAGAACATGCGCAGGCGCTGCTCAGCCGTTCACTCAATAGCAAAGCCGACGCCGCCAGTTTGAAAAAAGATGCCGCGACGCAATTGCGCGCCCATGCCGCGGAGCTGCTCGGCGCGCTGAATGGCAAAATGGCCACGCAAACCACCGCCGGCTATCAGCTACCGGCCAAGCTCGCACCGTTCATCGATTGCAACGCCTCGGGCGACCCCACGCCGCAGCAACCGCTGCAAATCACCCGCATCAACTGCGCCGCCAAAGCGGGCCTGTATGTGCAGCAGGGCCTCTACAGCGGCGACCTGCGCTACTCGCACTTTGTGCTGACCACCGACAAGCTCGACGCTTGGCGCTTTGCGAACCGGCTTTCAGAACTCACCAGCGCCACCGGCGCGTTCGGCTCGCGCCGCCACGTCGGCCCCTTCGCCTGCGAGAGCAGCATCGTCACCTTGAAAGGCTTCGACGCCAGTGTGCTGGTCTGCACACGCAGCTATCGCAAGCTTGAAGGCCTCTATGACTTCACCGTACGTGTGAGCAGCCTGAATGCGGCCAAACGCGGATTCGCCAGCCATCTCGATATGTATGGCCTCGAATACGAACCCGCCATGCGTTTCATCAAACGCTTTGTCGAAACCATGGCGTGGCAACCATGAGTAACCTGAACAACCTCGGTAACGAAAGCGTACTGATCGAAACGCTGGACAGCCACGGACGTGTGCAGTTGCGCGAACGTATCATGCTCGACGGCGGCAAGCGCACCTTCACCATCGGGCGCGCCGTCGGTGCCGACGTGACGCTTGATGACGCGCATGCAGCGGCCACGCACGCGACCATTGAGATCACGCCCGACGGCAAAATTCTGGTGACCGATCACGATTCGATCAACGGCATTGTGGTCGCCGGCAAACGCCATCGCGGCACGCAACCGCTTGCAGTGGCGGACGGACTGCTGCAAATCGGCCGCACGCGGTTACGCGTGCGCACTGCGCATGAAACCATTGCGCCCGAAACACTCGACCACTTGCGCCCGGCGTCGATCGTGCGCGATGCAGCGTGGATCGCCGGCATCGCCGCCGTCGCCGGTGCTGCGCAACTCGGCTATTCCACGTGGCTGGGCGCGCCGCGCGATCTGGCCGCAACACTCGTCACCACCTCGATTTCCGCGCTGTTGGCGACCGCGGCCTGGGTTGCGTTCTGGGCGCTGCTGTCGCGCATGCTGCGCGGCGAATGGCGCTGGCTGCCGCACGCAGCCATTATTCTGGGCGTGGTGGTGGTGTTCTTCGCGCTCAATGGCGTGTTGGACCTTGGTTGGTTCGTGTTTTCGCTGCCGCCCTGGAGCACGCGCGCGGCGTGGGTCGGCGCTATCGCGTTAGGCTGCGCGCTTTATTTACACCTGACGCGCGCCTCGAATATCACCGCACGCCGCGCGGCCCTGGTGGCGTGCATCGTGCCCGCACTGTCCGGCGGCGCCGGCCAGTGGGTGCAGGAACGCCAGCAACAGCGCGACGTCAACCACATCGGTACCAGCCTGCGCATCTACCCGCCGGGCTTGCGGGTGCGCGACGGCGTCAGCCTCGACGCTTACTTCCAAAACGCCACGGCGTTGCGCGACGCGGCCGACAAAAAACGTAAAGCCATCCGCGCCGACGAAGACGACAGCGAAGCCGCCGACGACGAAAATTGACCACCGAAGCACCGCCATGAATCTGCAACTCAACGACAAATGCGCGCTGGTCACCGGCGCCAGCCAGGGTATCGGTCGCGCCATTGCCATGGGCCTCGCAGCCGAAGGCGCGCAAACCTGCATCGTCGCACGGCGCAAGAACCTGCTGGATGAACTGGCTGCGCAAATTGTCGCCGCCGGCGGTAA
>JAYUAH010000333.1:0-4677 GCA_043741415.1 Betaproteobacteria bacterium | reverse complement strand
TGCGTGCCCGCCCACTCGATGCATTGAAAAAGGTCTTCGGTCTCGCGCGGGCTTGCGGGGTCCATGAAGCCGGGCGACCAGCCCGCGCCGCGCGAATCAATGCGCACAATGGCGTAACCGTGCGGCACCCAGCATTCGGGATCGGTGGTTTCCCAGTTTTGATATTTGTTGCTCGACATTTTCAGAATCTCGGGATGATCGGCAACCATTTTTTCCCACTGCAGCGGATAGCCTTGCTGATACGCCACACCTTTGCCGTAGATGCCGTAGTTCAGAATGACCGGGCACTTGCCGTTGTCAGCGACCGGACGATAAACATCGGCGCGCAGTGTAACGCCATCGTCCATGGTGATTGGCTGGTGCCAGGTGATGCGCATGCCATCGCGGATTTCGGTGCGGCAAAAGGTGTCGGGAGCATTCATAATTGTCATCCTAAAATATTGTTTAAAATCAAATACTTACGTTATTGCCGTTGAAAGCCGATTTCTTTGATCAGCTTGCCGTATTTATCGAAATCGCTTTTCAATAGCTTCGCAAAATACTCGGGCGATTCCGCTGCGACATTCATGCCGAGCACCGCGATTTTTTCTTTGACATCGGGCGCGCTCATCGCGCGATTGATTTCCTGATTGAGCAGCGCGACGATTTTCGGCGGCGTGCCCGCCGGCGCCACATAGCCAAACCAGCCGCGCGAATCAAAGCCCGGCAGCACTTCAGCCACTGCGGGCACATCGGGATATTGTTCCGCGCGCGTGGGGCTGGTTACCGCGATCAAACGAATTCTGCCCGCTTTTATTTGCGGCGCCAGCGCGCTGATGCCGAGTATGGTGGCATCCATGCGCCCGCCCATCAGCTCGGTCAAAATTTGCACGCTGCCTTTGTACGGCACATGCAGATAGGTAAAGCCGCCCTGCACGCGCAGCATTTCAATGGTCATATGCGGAAAACCGCCTTCGCCGTTCGATGCAAAACTCGCTTTGCCGGGATTGGCCTTGGCGTAAGCAATCAACTCTCTGATCGTTTTAAACGGCGCAGTCATGTTCGCGCCTATTACCAGAAAATTCGTAGCTGAGACCGCCACCGGCACAAAATCCTTGAGCGGATCGTACGGCAGCTTTTTATACGTGTGCGGCTGCACCACCAAATTGCCGCCCTGCCCGCCGGCGATGGTGTAGCCATCCGGCGCGGCGCGCGCGGCGAGTTCCAAACCGAGCTGCCCGGCGGCGCCCGCGCGGTTATCGACGACGATGCTTTGCCCAAGCCGCGCGGTGAGCGCGGGCGCGATCAAGCGCGACATGGTGTCGAGCGCATCACCCGGCGGAAAGGGGATGATGATGCGGATGGGTTTGTTCGGATAGTGTTGCGCGTATAGTGCAGACGGCGCTGCCAAGGCGATAGAGCACACAACCGGGTAAATCCAGCGACACATGCGGCAACTCCTCAACAACGCGGGGAACATCAACATTGTGCCATGCTAAGATAAAACCCACACTCACACAAAGATAGCCGCCGTGTTGTCCCTTAACTGCCTACGAGTAGGGTTGTGCGTAATTATTGCGTCTGCCGCATGGCCCACCGCGGCGCAAGCGCAAAACGCACGTGACTACCCCACCAAGCCGATACGTCTGCTCAACCCGCTGCCCGCCGGCGGCCCCACCGACATCCTGGGCCGCATGATTGCGCAGCCGATGTCCGAAGCGCTGGGCAAGCAGATCGTGATGGATAACCGTCCAGGCGCCAGCGGCAACATCGCGGCCGAAATGGCGGCGAAAGCACCCGCCGACGGCCACACGCTGTTCATCGCCGGCGGCGGCAACTTCGCGATTAACGTGAGCCTCTTTAGCAAACTGCCGTATGACCCGCTGCGCGATTTTGCGCCGATTGCGTTGATTGCCACCGCGCCTTACATCGTGGCAGTGCATCCGTCGGTGCGCGCCAATACCATCAAGGAGTTGATCACGCTGGCGAAAGCCAAGCCCAAGGAACTCAACTACGGCGCGGTCACGGGTAATGCCGCGCATCTGGCGAACGCGTTGTTCAACACCGCGGCCGGCATTGAGATGGTGCATATCCCTTACAAAGGTGCGGCGCTCGCCACCAATGATGTGATTAGCGGTTTGATCCAGGTGACATTTGCGTCCACCCCCGGCTCGATGCCGCACGTCAAAAGCGGCAAACTCAAAGCGCTGGGCATCACCAGCGTGCAGCGCGCGAGTGCGCTGCCGGAATTGCCGACGGTCGCCGAAACGCTGCCGGGATACGAAGCAACGGTGTGGTACGGACTCGCTGCGCCGGCGGGCACGCCGAACGCCATCATTCGCCGGCTGCACAGCGAACTCGCGACTGCCGTCAAGAACCCTGCACTGCGCGATCGCATGATCGCCGCCGATTACGAGCCCGCGGTGATGAACCCCGAGCAGTTCAGCGCCTTCATCAAAAGCGAAATCGTCAAGTGGGGCAAGGCGGTCAAAATCTCCGGTGCGCGTGCGGATTGAGGAGATTTGAACCATGCCTATCTACAAAACCGATAACAAACCTTTCGACGGCCCGCACGTCCTCGACAACCCGCCGCCGTTCCACGAGAAACTACTGCCCTATGGCGAGCGGCCGTATTGGTCGCCCGACGGCCAGCGCATCGCGTTTATTGAGAATAACTACGGCGATATCTGTGAGATGGATTTCGCCACGCGGCAAGTTCGTAACCTGACCAAAACTCTCGGCGAGCATCATTCATTTTTGCGTGTGCTGTATCTCGCCAACGGCGATTACTTATTGATCGGCCCGAAAGTATTCAAGGATCGTCACACCAGCCGCCATCTCGAATGCGAGCTGTGGGTGATGGATAAGCATGCGGCAACGCCACCGCGGCCCATCGGGCGCAAGATCGCCGAGGGCGCCGCGGTGTCCAGCATCGCCAATCGCGTTTCGTATGCGACGCACGGCGGGCACAATCCGCGCATCGGTACCATCGACGATTTTGAATGCCACGTCATCGATTTTGCCGACGGCCCGCAGGGATTGGAAATTGCAAATGACCGCGTGATCTACCGCAACGTGGGCCAGCGCCGCCCCGAGCCGCAGGATTTTCGTCACCACGATAGCGAAGTGATTTTCGCCGAGTACATCGGCCCGCGTGTGCGCGACAGCGCCTGGAAAACGGTAACGCGCGGCATCAATCTCAGCACGCTGGATGTGCGCACCTACATCGACGAAGAAATGACGCACAACGAATGCGAAGGTATTTTCCCCGACCACGAGCATATCTGCCTGGAATCGTCATGCGATTTGCTCGATCAGTTTCCGCCGTGGGATTTGTGGAAACTCAAACTCGACGGCAGCGGCCGCCGCGTGCGCATGACGCGCTTGTTCGACCGGCCGCCATGGCGCGCGAGTAACTCTAATGTCAGTCCCGATGGACGTTGGCTCGCGTTCATGGTCAACACTTACACCAGCGAACCGGGGTTTGGCATGGGGCTGGGACTGATGGACCTTGAGGCTTGGGGCAAAAGCGAATACGCGCAGCAGTGGGAGACGCCGGCGCGGCGCGCCGAAATGCACAAACGCGCGTGAGGCGCGTCCGCGCCTCACGCCGCGCCGCTCAAAACCCGTAAACCCGCGCCGGGTTATCCACCAGAATTTTCTTGCGCACGGCTGCATCCGGCGCCCACGCCGGCAATTGATTGAGCACAATGCCATTATCGACTTGCCACAACGGCGTTAGCTCGGTAGCTTTGTTTCCCGATGCGGAGTTCGGGTGCGGCCAGTTGGTGCCCCACAAAATGCGATCGACATTGGCTGCGATCAGCGCTTTGGCCAACGGCGCGAAACCCGCGTAGCTGTCGCGCGGGCCGGCCGACACGGAAATTTTGACGTAGGCCTTGCCCGACTTGACCAACCCAACCATATCACCGAAGCCCGGCTGATCCACACCTTTCTCCGGCAGCGCGCCGCCGAAGTGATCGAACACGATGGGCACGGGTGATGCGGCAAGCGTGTTTTTCATCGCGGCGATGATCGGCAGACTGGTATTCAACTGGATATGCCACTTGCGGCTTTTCACGCGCGCAGCGGCATCTTCGAAGCGCTTGCGCGCCACCGCGGGATCGCTGATGCCGCTGGTGGCGAGATTCAGGCGGATGCCGCGCACGCCGGCTTTATGCATGGCATCAAGTTCGGCGTCCGGCGTTTTGTCGTCGATCACAGCGACGCCGCGCGCATCGCGGCCGCGCGCCTGCATGCCCCACAGCGTCGCCGAGTTATCGGTGCCGTAAACGCTGGGCGTGACAATCACCACGCGCTGGATGTGCAGCGCCTTGTGCACCACCAGCATCTCCTCGGGCGTGGCCATCTCCGGGGTGTAAACGCGTCCGGCGAACCACGGAAATTTCGCCGGGTCGCCGTGGATATGCGTGTGGCAATCGCAGGCGCCGGCCGGCATGGCAAAATTCACGGTTGAAACCTGCTGCGCCGCCTTGGCGAAACCCAGGCGCGTGTGCGCCAGCGTTGCGGTGGCCAGGGTTCCGATGACAAAGTCGCGGCGTTTGAGCATGGTGTTCTCCGGGTAAAGTGGACGGAAGCGCAATATACACCGGCGCTTGACAGCACGCGTCGCTACGCAGGATGATTCTTACATGTTAACGCTACAAAAAGCCGAAGCCGCCGATCATGCCGCCGCCG
>JAYUAH010000332.1:0-4679 GCA_043741415.1 Betaproteobacteria bacterium | reverse complement strand
CATGCGCGCTATCGCGTGGGCGAAGAAGCACCGGCGGCCGCTGTAAAAGCGGCGCCCGAGGCGGCACCAGAAAAATCCGCCAAGTAATCCGCACCCCTTTTCGAGAACTGCCCCGATGAACCCGACGATTAAACAAATGCTCAACAGCGTGTGCGTGTGGATCGACGCCACGCCGCTGAGTCAATATATCCAGAATGCGCCATGGGTGGTGCCCACGGTGCAAACCGTGCATATACTCGCCATCGCGGCGCTGATGGCGTCGATGCTGATGATTAATCTGCGCTTGCTGGGCATGGCGGGACGCGATCTGTCGCTGGCACAGGTGGCCCAGCGCTTTAGCCCGGTAATCTGGTGGGCGCTGCCCGTGCTGCTGGTCACCGGCGCGGTGTTGATTGTGGGCGAGCCCGCGCGCGCGCTGAAGAACAATATTTTCCAATTGAAAATGCTGCTGGTGATCGCTGCGATTGCGGTTACCTCGTATTTTGCCGCGCCGCTCAAAAGCAATCCGGCGTTTTGGAACGGGCGCGCGACTGCTGGCAAGGTAGTTGCGCTGATTTCCGTGACGCTGTGGGTCGGCATTATTTTCGCCGGCCGTTGGATTGCTTATTTCTAACGGGGCAAACGAGTGACAACTTTTGATGGTTTTTTCAAATGGCTGGAAGCGTTTGGCTTCGCTACCGCGATACGCGAAGGCGAAGCGCTGTTTCCGTGGCTCGAAGCCATCCACGTGCTGGCCATCGTGCTGGTGGTAGGCTCGATTGTGATGGTGGATTTGCGTTTGCTCGGCTGGGCCTCGCGCGAGCGCGCGGTGAACGCGTTGACCAGCGACGTGCTGCCCATCACCTGGATCGCGTTCGTGCTGGCGGCGATTACCGGTGTGCTGATGTTTTGCGCCAAGGCGATGATTTACGGGCACAGCCTGTTCTTTTTGTTGAAAATGGGCTTTCTGTTGCTTGCCGCGTTTAACATGCTGTTTTTTCATAAGTTTACGCAGACTGCGGTGGCGCGTTGGGGGGCGCCGGGAAGGGTGCCGCCACAAGGGGCCAAAGTGGCCGGCGGGCTGTCGCTGCTGTTGTGGGTGTGTATCGTGGCGTTTGGCCGCTGGATCGGGTTTACCACTTGATGGGGCTCGATGAACCAGGCCGTGAGACAATTCTCCTGCGCGGGAGTAGTGTGCTCTGTCGTGTGGGGGATGTAACGCGCCGTCGTTATTGCCGTTTTGCCTAAGAATAACAAAACAACTTTAGGGAACCGTTCACCATGAAACGTATTCTGATCGCCGCCGTTGCGGCTATGGGCTTGTCGTGCACTGGCGCATCGTTCGCACAGAACAAGCCGGCCGAGAAGCCGGTGATCAATCCTGCGCCCACCACCAAGGATTGGGCTGATGTCAGCAAGCTACCCGATTGGAGCGGCGTGTGGAATCCAAACATCACCGATCAGGATAAACAGCATGTGACCAATCCGCCGCCTTGGAATGCCAAGGCTGCGGCACTGATCAAGTTTCAGGAGGCCGAGTTAAAGGCGGGCCGTCCGACGCCGCTGTTTGTAAACTGCCTGCCGGAAGCGCATCCGTCGTGGATGATGATCAGCCACAATGCGCTGGAGATTCTTTTCACGCCGGGCCGCGTCACCATGCTCGGCGAATCCGATGGCAACCGCATACGCCGCATCTACACCGATGGCCGCGCGCATCCGGCGGATCCCGATCCGACATTTCACGGTCACTCGATAGGCAAATGGGACGGCGACACGCTGGTGATAGACACCATCGGCATTGTGCCGCAAGCGTATATCGCACCGAGCGAAGCGCATGGCGTGCCGAACCAGGGCGATATGCACGTGCTCGAGCGCATCAAGGTGGAAAAAGACGTGATGCACGTCTACATGAAAATTACCGCGCCGCATGTGCTGACCAAGCCGTATGAAACCACGCGTTATTATTTCCGCCAGCGCGCACGTAAATTCGACATCGTCGAGGGCGTGTGCCAGGAAGGCTACTTCGCGCCGCGTGTCAATAAAGACGGGTGGCATGTGTATGAACCCCAGCCGCATGATGTGGGCGGCAACCGCATTCCGCCGAAATAAATTTTAACCATCAAATCGGGCACTTGAAAGGAACACTGATGACGTCATCACTCAAAAAAATTATTCTTACTTCTGCGTTGTTCGGTCTGGTGGCAAGCGCTTATCCGGTCGCCGCTCACCACGCCACGACCATGTTCGATCACGCCAAAGTGGTTACCATTAATGGTGTGGTGAAAGAAGTGCATTGGACCAATCCGCACGTCGGTATTTACGTCGATGTCGTGGGCGGTGCGGAACCCGCGCTGTGGGTCATCGAAATGACCAGCCCCGGCAACCTGGTGCGCGCAGGCGGCTGGACGCGCAACTCGGTGAAGCCAGGCGACAAAGTCACCATTGACATGGCGCCGCTGCGTGACGGCAAAAAAGGCGGCGCTTTGAAAAAGGTGACCATGGTCGATAGCGGCAAGACGTTGACGGCGGATATTCGCGCGCAAGAACGCGCGAATCTTGAGCAGGAAGCACCGGCGAAGTAAGCGTTTATTGTTCACTTTCTGTGCGTCAACAAGAAGCCCCTCGCGGGGCTTTTTTGTTGTTGGGTAGTTTTGCGTTATTTTTTATAAGTATTTGATTTTAAACAGTTTTTTGTGTTGTAAGCTGGAGAACACGTTGGCCCTGCCGAAGAAAATTTCGAGCGTGGTAAACTTTTGCGCACTTCGTGGTTGTCGCTCACAGGGGAAAAACAATATGCGCAATGTACGTCGTGAAGTCATGGCTCTGCTCGGCATTTCATTACTGCCGGGCGTCTCGCTCGCGCAAGCGCCCGCTGCCAAGCCGGTGATCAACCCACCGCCCAACGCGAAAGATTGGGCCGATATCGCCAAGCTGCCCGACTGGAGCGGCGTGTGGACGCATGTGCGCTCTGATCAGGACCGGCAGATGAAAACCAATCCGCCGCCGTGGAATGAAAAAGCCGCAAAAATTGTCGAGTGGCAATACGCCGAAGAACGCGCCGGCCGGCCGCCACCCCTATTCCAGAATTGTTTGCCTGATGCCATGCCGGCGTGGATGCTGGTCACGCACAACGCGATGGAGTTCGCGTTTTATCCGGGGCGCGTACTGATGCTCGGCGAATCGGATAGTTCGCGTCTGCGCCGCATCTACACCGATGGCCGAAACATACCGATGATCCGGATCCGACGTTTCACGGCGAATCCATCGGCAAATGGGACGGCGACAACCTGCAGGTCTACACCATCGCCATGCATCCACAAAACTACATTACCATCAGCGAGGCGCAAGGCATCCCCAACGGCGGCGACATGCACATCAAGGAGCGCATGTATTTGCAAAAGCCCGACGTGTGGGCCGACGAGCTCACCATCACCGCGCCCAAAGTGCTGACCAAGCCGTGGGTCACCACGCGCATTTACTACCGGCAGCGGCTGCGCCGGCTGGATATTGTGGAAGGCACCTGTCTCGAAGGCTGGTTCAAGCCGTCGAAGGACAAGGACGGTTATCCGGTGTGGGAACGCATCGAGCATGATACGTACGGCAATCGCATGCCGCCGAAATAAAGCAGGCTCACAAAATTTTTTGAAGGAGACAGCATGACATCATCTCTCAAGCGAATGCTCAGCGTGAGTGCGTGCCTCAGCGCCGTGGCTGCTGCTTACCCCGTGGCCGCGCATCATTCCACCACCATGTTCCAGCACGACAAAGTGGTATCCATTTCCGGCGTGGTAAAAGAGGTGCATTGGACCAACCCGCACGTGGCCATTTACGTCGACGGCGCGCAAAAGGGCGAGCCGGGGACGACCTGGGTGCTCGAAATGACCAGCCCCGGTAACTTGACGCGCGCCGGCCAATGGAAGCGCACCTCGTTCAAGCCCGGCGACAAAGTGAACGTCGACATGGCACCGCTGCGCGATGGCCGCAAAGGCGGCGCGTTGAAAGTGATTACCAACACCGAATCCGGATTGTCGCTAAACGCCAATCTGCGCGAGCAGGAAGGCGTGGTCGAGAAGTAACTGACACGGCGCCGGGAAGTTTAGTATGTCACCGCAAATTGTGGCCTCCTGTGTCGCTGTCAGTGTGCTCGCCCTGGCGCCGACAGCAAACGCACAGGAAGTTGAAACTGAATCCGTGCGTGCCGCTGCGCCGCCGGCGTACGCGGCTTACGTAGTCGAAGGCCCGGTGTCTTTTTACGGCCGCGAACTCGCGGGCCGAAAAACGTCCAACGGCGAACGCTTTGACCCGGACGCCTACACCATGGCGCACAAAACGCTGCCCTTCGGCACGATGGTACGCATCACCAATTTGCGCAACAACAACAAAGTCATCGTGCGCGTGAACGACCGCGGCCCCTTTACCCCCGCACGCGTGGGCGATGTATCGGCAAGTGCGGCGCGCGCGCTCGGCATGCGGCGCGCCGGCGTGGTGGCGGCGCGGCTTGAAGTGGTGGACAGGATAGAACCACAAAATACAAAGTAGCGATGACGAAACTTTCTTGGTGCGGCCTCGAGGCTCGGCGCGCAGCGTAAGCGAAAGTTCGAGATGTTTGGCGAACGGTGTTGCCCGCATATTCGTGTTTGTTGCGAACATCGGGAGTTGTTAAGGGTTGCGCCCGTCGTCTACGGGTTTTAATCTACCTG
>JAYUAH010000331.1:0-4680 GCA_043741415.1 Betaproteobacteria bacterium | reverse complement strand
CGAACTCAGAATGTGATCGGGGTCATACAGCCGGAACGCCAAGCCCAGCAGCGTTGCAATCGGCCCCAGCGTGATGTAGCGCTTCTCCCACGTGAGCTTAATGCCGAGCACATCCGGCTTGCCTTGCCAGTCGCCTTTGCACACAATGCCGAAGTCGGGTATGCCACCGGCATCAGAGCCCGCCTCCGGGCTGGTGAGCGCGAAGCACGGCATTTCCAAGCCTTTGGCGAGCCGCGGCAGATAATAATTTTTTTGTTCCGGCGTGCCGTAGTGCAGCAGCAACTCCGCCGGGCCGAGTGAGTTGGGCACCATCACCGACACCGCGGCAGTACCGCTGCGGGTGGTGAGCTTCATGATCACCGCGGAATGCGCCAGCGCGGAAAATCCCTTGCCGCCGAATTCCTTGGGAATAATCATGCCGAGAAAACCCTGATCCTTGATGAACTGCCACGCGCGTGGCGGCAGATCATTCAGATCGTTGGTGATTTCCCATTCGTTCACCATCTCGCACAGTTCTTGTGCCGGGCCGTCGACAAACGCCTGCTCTTCGGCGCTCAAGGTGGGCTTGGGATAGGCACGCAGTTTTTTCCAGTCGGGTTTGCCGCTGAACAAATCGCCGTCCCACCACACCGTGCCCGCATCCAGCGCTTCTTTTTCGGTGGGCGACATTTCCGGCAGTATCCTGCGAAACACCTCGAGCAGCGGCGCGCCCAACAGCGCACGCCGCAGCGGGCCAGGATTCAACAACGCCGCGAGTATGACGAAAATAATCCACGCCAGCGCCAACACCACTGGCGATGTGCCCAGCCAACCGAGTAACAGCAGACCCGCCGCCGCAACCAGCGTCCACGCCCACGCCGGCGCACAACAATAGGTGAGCGTCCAAATCACCGCCACGACGACGCCGAACTGCAACAGCGTGTGCATCTGCACTGCCTCCTTATTATTATAAAAAACGGTATAAAATACTTATAGTGCTACGGCGTATGCAGCCCGCGGATCGATTTTACGCGCTCTTTGCCGGCGGCAATCATCAGCGCCCACTCGTTCGCGGCCGACATAAAACGTGCGCCGAGCTTGATCGCGTATTCGTAATTCTTGGTGTCGGCGCCGGCCAAACCGCCGATGCCGGGAATCTTACCGTGTTTGTGGCAGGCGGCGACCACGCGTTCAAACGCGGCCTTCACTTGGGGATGCGTCAACTCACCGACGATGCCCAAATCCGATGACAAATCATTGCTGCCGATGTGCAGCACATCAACACCCGGCACCGCCGCGATTTCCTCGACATGCTCCAGCGCCGCGCGGCTTTCGATCATGCAAATGAGCAGCGTGTTTTCATTCAGCACGCGGCGTGCTTCAACCATCGGCACCGGTTGATAGCCGAAATGCGCCCAGCTTGAGGTGCCCGAGCGATGTCCCATCGGCGCATATTTGCACGCTGCCACCGCCGCGCGCACATCATCGGCATTCGCCACATCCGGCACCACGATGCCCATCGCGCCGGCGTCGAGCATGCGCAACGCCAGGCCGTAATCTTTATCCGGTATGCGCACCAGCGGCGTGACACCCGCGCCCAGCGCCGCCACGCACATTTGCGCCACATCGCCTTCGGGCAGCGGACTGTGCTGCATATCAAAGTACACCGCATCGAAGCCGCAGGCATGCGCGGCGAGCGCGATATCCACCGTGCGTGCGTGACGGATCATCAATGCCAGTCCCAAATCGCCACCACGCAAACGCGCCAACAACGGATTGGCCAGTTGCGGCCCTTGTGATTCGGACATGCGGTATCCTTAAAAAATTGTTTAAAAACAAATACTTACGATACGTTACACCGATGGAGGATTGCCATCGGAAGGCTTCTTGCGTCCCCAAAATTTACCCAACACCGCGCCACCGCCCGCCAGCGTCAACAAGCCAATCTTCCAGAATTTCAACAGAAACACACCGGCCGCCGCCAGCAAGCCCAGCTTTTTTGCGGCCACACCCGCGACCAGCGCGGCGAGGCCGTACTCGGCCACTTTATCGGTTGATGCATTGAAATCCGTGTAGCGCTTGCCGTCGTTAAAAGTCAGTGCAGCAAGCAAGCCATGCGCGACTGACTTGTCGCGCTCGATGCTGTTGAGCGAGGTCACCAGATTCAGACTGATGTAACCCTCGCGGCCCAGCGCGTAGGTGTTGTAGTTGATGCCGGCATCCGCCGCATCCTTGGCGCCTTTATCCTTGCTCGAGAGCGACCACAACAAGCGATGCGTTGCTGCGTCGTAGGTCGGCGGCTGCACCCAACCGATCACGTCCATTTCTGCCATGCCGCGTTTGCGCCGCTCTTCATTGGTTGCCTCGGTGCCTTCCTTGATGCTTTTCAACATCTCGTCGGCTTTCCAATCCTTGGCGTCGTCGTCCTTGATGTAGCCGGCGTTGACGTTGCGCGCGACCACCAACCAATCGGCTTTGCCCAGCGGCAGCACCATGCCGAGCAAACCGTCGCCCGAACGATTGCCCATCACGCGCAGCAAACCCGCCGCCTGCGCTGACGGCACAAAGGCAAGTCCCTCAGGCACCTTGAGCACGGCCTGATCGTCGAGCTTGATATCGGCCGGGCCTTTGGTCATTGCGGCTTCTGCTGCGTTGTAGGCCGCTTCGGCCTCGGCCCTGGGATCGGCTTGCGCATAGGCCGTAGCGGCAGACGTCGCCAACAAACTCACTACACCCGCCACCGCCAGCCAGCGCTTTACCCCGTGCATGTTTTTTCTCCCTTATTATTAAAACTGCGATTCGGCCAGCGCCATGACGCTGGCCGCCCCACTCAACACCGTCTGCTGCATCGCCGCTGCCTGCGGCAAAATGTGCTCGCCGTAAAACCGCGCCGTGGTAATTTTGGCATCGTAAAACTCAACGTCCGCGCCGGGCTCACCGCGCTTGCGTTGCGCGACAAGGGCCGCGCGCGCCATCATCCAGCCGCCACCCACCGTGCCGAATAACTTGAGATACGGCACCGCCACCGCCGCCACCGCATTCGGATTTTGCGGAAAGGTTTCCACGATCCAGCGCGTGGCCACTTCCAACGCGTCGATGGCACCGCCTAGCGTTTTGCCCATGGCACTGAAATCGCCGGCAGCCAACGCCGCCAGCGTTTCGCGCATGGTGGCAATCAACGCCAACGCCGTCGCGCCTTTTTCGTAACCCACTTTGCGCCCCACCAGATCGTTGGCTTGTATGCCGGTGGTGCCTTCGTAAATGGTGGTGATGCGTGCGTCGCGCAAATACTGCGCGGCACCGGTTTCTTCGACAAAGCCCATGCCGCCATGGATTTGGACGCCGGTGGACGCGATCTCGATGCATTGCTCGGTGCACCACGCTTTCACCACGGGGATCAGCAAATCAATCAACGCCTGATTGCGGCGCTGTTCAGCCGCATCGGGATGATGCCTGGCGATGTCGAGCGTGGCGGCAGCCACATACGCCAGCGCGCGCATGGCTTCAATCTGTGCCTTCATAGTCATCAGCATGCGCCGCACATCCGGGTGATGAATAATAGTCACACGGTCGCCGCCACGCTGGCCGATGGCGCGCCCCTGTACCCGCGTTTTTGCGTATTCCAGCGCGTGCTGATAGGCGCGCTCGGCCACCGCCACGCCTTCGAGCCCGACGCCGAGCCGCGCGTGATTCATCATGGTAAACATATATTCAAGCCCGCGATTGAGCTCGCCCACCAGATAACCCGTAGCACCCCCGGCATCGCCGTATTGCATTACGCACGTCGGGCTGGCATGGATACCGAGCTTGTGTTCAATCGACACGCACTTCACGTCATTGCGGCTACCCAAGCTGCCATCGGCATTCAGCATAAACTTGGGCACGATGAACAGCGAAATGCCTTTCACGCCTTCGGGCGCGTCGGGTAAGCGCGCGAGTACGAGATGCACGATGTTCTCGGCCATATCGTGCTCGCCCCAGGTAATGAATATCTTGGTGCCACTGATTTTGTAATGATCGCCCTCAGGCACGGCTTTGGTACGCACCGCCGCGAGGTCAGAGCCCGCCTGCGGCTCGGTAAGATTCATGGTGCCCGTCCACTCGCCGGCCGTCAGTTTGTGCAGATACTGCTGCTGCTGTTCCGGCGCACCGTGATGCCGCACCGCCTCGATCACGCCCGAGGTCAACATCGGACACAGGCAAAACGCCATGTTGCTCGAGTTCCACATCTCCTGCACCGGATTGGCGAGCAAATGCGGCAAGCCTTGGCCGCCAAAATCGCCCGGCCCGCCAAGGCCATTCCAGCCGGCTTCGATGTATTGTTTATAGGCCGCCTTGAAACCCTGCGGCGAGGTTACAGTGTGATCGGCGAGCTTCGCGCCTTCCTTGTCGCCGACACGATTGAGCGGCTCCAACACTTCCTGCGCAAACTTGGCCGCTTCGCCCAGTACCGCATCGATCAGATCGGCATTGACTTCTTCGCAGCCGGGCAGTTTGGAGACTTGATCCAGCCCGGCGAGTTCGTTAATCACAAACTTCATGTCTTTCAGTGGTGCGAGGTAGGTGGACATGGGAAGTCTCCATGAAAAATGGCGTGCCCCGTCGGGTCACGCCACCATGTTACCGCAAAGCGTGTTGGCGTTTGATCAGTCAGGCCGCGCGCGAAGATCGCGCACGGGGCCGCGCGGGCAAACGTCCGAT
>JAYUAH010000330.1:0-4697 GCA_043741415.1 Betaproteobacteria bacterium | reverse complement strand
GATGCGCCGGCGCACCATGCTGATCTCGCATTCGACCATGGTGCGCCTGGGTTCTCAGGCGCTGATGCTGATGGTGCTGCCGTGGTGGATGGAAGGCGCGGTGGCCGGCGCGGCGTCGCTGGTCGGCGCCATGACCGTGGAGGCGCTCTACATGGTCTGGGTAAGCCGGCCGATGTATGCCGAGCTGCCCGCCCGCGGTGGAGAACCGGCGTCCTACCGCCAACTGTGGGGATTTTCCTGGCCGCTGATGATTACCGCGATCACCGAAAATGGCGTTACCTTCGTGATCAACTTTTTTCTCGGCCGCCTCGCCCATCCCGATCTGGCGCTGGCCGCGTTTGGCGTGGTCACCGCGCTCAATTCCCTGGTGGCCTCGCCGCTGCGCAATTTGGTGCAGACGGCGCAAGCCCTGGTGCACAATCGCACCGACATGCGCGTGATGCTGCAATTCGCGCACCGTCTGACGCTGGTGTATGCGGTGCTGGTGATCGGCCTGTTCTATACGCCGATGCGCGAGGTGATACTCAGCGGCATCATGGGGCTGCCTGCGAAACTAACCGAGTACGCGGCACCGGGTGTGCAAATGTTGCTGCTGGTGGTCATCGTGTGGGGTTACTCGTCGCTGTTTCGCGGCTTGCTGTCCGCCATGCGCGAAACGCGCATCATCGCAGGCAGTGCTGTGATACGCCTGCTGGTCGTCATCGCCGTCGGCAGCGCCACACTCATTGCGCCCAATCTCAACGGTGCCGCAGTGGGCGTCGCTGCCGTAGGCTGCGCGTTTCTGGCGGAGGTGCTGATACTCGGCTGGCGGGTCACCCGCTACAGCCGAACCACGGGACCGATATTCCCGCGCGAGATCTGATACGACGCTAGGTTGATTATTATTTCGTAAGTATTTGATTTTATTTACTTTTTTATTTACAGTTAAATATTCCAATGGGATACCCGATGACAACATTGATACGCATCATGATGGCATACGTGCTGTGCTTGCTGCTCGCGCCCGGCGTCCATGCGCAATCGGCTGCAGCACCCGGTGCGCTGCTCGCCAACGTAGCCCGCGCCGACATTAATCCCGCGCCGTATCTCATCAGCGAAAAATACGATGGCGTACGCGGGCTGTGGGATGGTCAGACATTGCGTACGCGTGCGGGCAATGCCATCGCCGCGCCGGCGTGGTTTATCGCACGCTTGCCCAAGCAAGCACTGGACGGCGAGTTGTGGATCGCGCGCGGGCAGTTTGAAAAGCTCTCGGGGATTGTACGTAAAGCAACACCGCAGGATGACGAATGGCGCGAAATCAAATACATGATATTTGAATTGCCCAATGCACCGGGCACGTTTGCGCAGCGCTACGAAGCGATCAAACGCGTCGCAGCCGAGGCCAACTTTGCGCAACTGGTCGCCGTCGAACAATTCCACCTCGCCGACAACGCCGCGCTCAAACGCAAGTTCGCGGACATCGTACGCGCGGGCGGTGAAGGCCTGATGCTGCATCGCGCCGACGCGCCTTACGTGACCGGCCGCAACGATGCACTGCTCAAATTAAAACCGCTGGATGACGCCGAAGCAACCGTGATCGGCTATGTGCCCGGCAAAGGCAAGTACCGAGGAAAAATGGGCGCATTGCGCGTCGAAACCGCCGACGGCAAACGTTTTCAAATCGGCACGGGTTTTAGCGATGCGGTGCGCGCCAACCCGCCTGCGACCGGAACGTCGGTAACTTACACGTATCGCGGCCTCACCAACAAAGGCCTGCCGCGCTTCGCGAGCTATTTGCGCGTGCGCGAAAATTTTTGAACGTGAAGAAAAGTTCGCACCTTACCCCAGCAACCCCAGCGCCTTTTCGACTCTCGGCTTGACCTCGCCAATCATCAGTTCCATCGAGCGCATGGCGGCTTGGTATGGCGTATCGCGGACCTTGAACGAAAAGCAGACATGCACGGGTTGGGTCGCGCGAATCTCGGCAACGAGCTTTTCCGTGACCGTCTCGACATCGTCGATCAGCAGATTCTCGTAAATCGTTTCAAGCGATGGCTCGTTGGGAAACGGCACGTCGACCAAGAGAGTGCCTTGCATCACTTGCTGCCGGTTGCGCAGACTCGCAGCGAGCCGCGCCTGATAGCGCGCGTTCTCGGCAAAGCGCATGCCCTCGTCGCGGTTGTTGGTGATATGGGCGAAACGGTTGACGGTGACATTTGCTCGCGCCAACGGCACGTTCTCGGCGGCATACGCGGCAACGATGTCGGCATACTGCGCGGCCAGCAACTGCGTGCCGCCCAGACGGCCAGAACTCAGCACCCGATAACCGTGGCGCGCGGCGGCGCGAAACATCGCCTCGGTATCGCCGGCGACGTACATCGGCAGTGGATTTTGCACCGTGCGCACGGGAATATGCGTCTGCGGCATCTGCTAATGTTTGCCGTTGTAGCCGAAGAAATCCTGGCTAAAGGCCAGGTTGAGGATGTCGCAGAATTCGTTGGTCATCTCCAGATTTTTGGTGAGATCAACGCCAAAGCGCTGAAACTCGTACGGTTGATAACCGGCACCGATGCCGAGCATCAGCCGGCCATTCGATAGAGCGTCGGCGGTGGCGATCTCCGCAGCAAGCCGCGCCGGGTTATATAAAGGCGCCACCACCACCGCAGTGCCAAGCCGGATCTTCCGCGTAATCAACGCGCAATGCGCCACCATCATTAACGGCGAAGCACACAGGCAATAATTCGAGAAGTGATGCTCGGCGAACCAGGCAATGGTGTAACCGAGCTCATCGGCCAATTTAGTCTGCTCGGCGACTTCAGCAAATACCTGTGCCGCTGGTTTGCTCGCTTCGCGCGCGCCCATCAGATTGAAGATTCCGAATTCCATTGCTGCGTCCTCCCTTGGGTCAGGTTGACATTGGGGCCTGTTAACAATCATGCCAACCAGATGTAAGCGCATGCGAGGGTGAGCATGGACAAGAAATTACGCGACTGATCTTGATGTCTTGTTAAGCGCCGTTCGCTACGCCCATTTGAACAAGCGGAGCAATGCACGCTGAACATTCAGCATGCACTGCGGCAGGCCGATGCTGACCTGAAAGACGTCGTTCGAGTCAGATACATCCTTCATTCAGCAGGTGATTTCGAAAGTTGTTGGCCAGTGCTTCGCCAGTACTTCGGCGACGTTCGCCCCGCTGCAACAATGATATCCGCAGGCCTTCTTGACCCGCGCATGAAGATCGAAATCGAAGTCACCGCTCGCAAGCGCTGACTGGTCAGCGGTCATGCCAAACGTTTCCGCTCAAACCTCCCCATAGTGAATACGCCGGTACGGCGCAGACACTATGTTGTCGTCCACGTGCACGTCCCACAGCTCTGCCTGCTCGGCCTTTTGGTGCGCGGCGAACAGTTCCGTGAAACGGTTAAGGCTGGTGATTTTCTCGCCGCGCAGGCCGAAGCCGCGCGCAATGGCTGCGATGTCACCGCGACCGTGCTTGGAGGCTTGCGCGTCGTAGCCCTGCGCCTTGAACTTGTGCACTTCAGCGCCGTAGCCGCCGTCGTTCACCGCACAGATCAGCATGCGGATGCCGTGGCGACGTACGGTTTCCAGTTCCTGGATGTGCATCATCAGGCTGCCATCGCCTTCGATCAGCAGCAGCTTGCCGTCGCCGCGCGCGGCGGCCATGCCGATGGCGATGGAAAACGCCGAGCCGATGGCACCGAAATCGTTGATCACGTGCATGTTCTCGGCGTGGCGGCCGTAGATATGCGTCACGGCGATGCCCGCGAAATGCGCGCCCCCGCAGACCACGGTCCAATCCTTCGGTATTGTCGCATCAAGCTCCAGCAGCGCCGTGCGCGGATCGACCGTGTTGGGTGCGACGAGAAATTCTTTTGAATCCGGGCGCGCAGCAGTGGCTGCGATTTGGTTGGCGAGCATGGGTGTGCGCGCACCGGCGGAAGCATAGTTGCGCTGCGTGAGCTTCGCCAGCACGGCTTCGGCGGCAGCCTTGGCATCCGCTCTGATATGCAAGTCAGCGATACGCAGCCCTTGATACAGCCCGCGCGGATTGATATCAATCTGCACTGTCTTGGCGTTCGGGTAAAGGTAACCTGCTTCGGTGGTGTAGTGGCCGAGGCCTGCGCCCACACCGATCAACAAGTCGCATGCGGCAAATTCCTCGCGTGCGAGCGGGCTCGCGTAAGCACCGGCCACGCCAATACCAAAGCGATGGTGATCGAACAATCCTTTGGCGAACAGCGAGGTGGCGAGCAAAGCGCCGCAGCGATCCGCCAGTGCTTCGATTGCCGGCGCTGCACCCGAGCGCAGCACGCCACGTCCGGCGAGGATGATCGGGCGCTTGGCCTCCACGATCATTGCCGCGAGTTGATCCACCAGCGTAGGGTCGGGCATGGGGCGCTGCGGTGTAGGCATGAGTTCGGTGGACGGTGAATACTCGGCGCCCCACGGAAACGGCTGCTTCTGTAAATCCATCGGCACGCCGAGCACCACCGGGCAGCGCTCCTGCCGCGCGGTGTAAAAAGCTTCACGCACGGTGTCGAGCATGCGGTCTACACTCTTCACCGCCAGATAACGCGCACCGGTCGCGGTGGCAAGCGGCCCGAGTTCGAGTTGCTGTACGTACCAAGCGGAGGTCGTCGGCGAGTCGCCGGCAAACACCACCAGCGGAATGCTGCCGCGCGCGGCCGTGGTCA
>JAYUAH010000329.1:0-1912 GCA_043741415.1 Betaproteobacteria bacterium | reverse complement strand
ATCAGCAGATTGAATTTTTGATCGGTGCCGCCGAGTTCGAGATCGGCGCGCAAGGCCACCGAATCGTAGCCCTGCACCAGCGGATACAAAAATTCGTGGATCGCAATCGGCTGATTGCCCTTGTAGCGCTTGGAAAAATCGTCGCGTTCGAGCATGCGTGCTACGGTGTGCGTGGCGGCAAGTTTGATCATGTCCGCGGAGCTGAGCTTGTCCATCCACGTGGAGTTGAACACCACCTCGGTTTTGCTGCGATCCAAAATTTTGAATACTTGTTCAGTGTAGGACTGCGCGTTTTGCGTAACGTCTTCGCGCGTGAGCGGCGGGCGCGTGGCGTTTTTGCTGGTGGGATCGCCGATCATGCCGGTGAAATCGCCGATCAGAAACAATATGTGATGGCCGAGGTCTTGTAACTGGCGCAGTTTGTTAATCAGAACCGTGTGGCCGATGTGCAAATCAGGCGCTGTCGGATCGAATCCGGCTTTGACTCTTAACGGCGTTCCTTTTTTGAGCTTTGCAACGAGCTCGGCTTCGATCAATAATTCGTCGCAGCCGCGGCGTATGGTTTCAAGCTGAAATTGCAGATCCGGCATGACTAAAGAGGGGAAAAGGTGAGAATAATTAACGTTTTTAGTGAGTTTTCGGGCTTGACCCGAAGGGGGGTACTGGTATGCTGCGCCTTGCAAAAAACGTCGTAAAGAAGTAGTAACAAAGCTAAATAAACTAAGTAAATCATGCCTCAAGCGCACTTTCTGATTGTAGCGCAAATCGTCATGCGCCTGCTCGGTAGCACACATTTTCGGCGCTGGGCATTGGCACTGGTGTTGCCCTTCGCCGGCGTGGTGACGGCCTTTGGTATTGCGCCGGATACGGTCACCGACACCATCACCCGCAGCGTGGTAATCGAGACCGTCGCCCTGCCCACCGCCATGACCGTGGCCGAGCCGCAAGCCCAAACGTATTGGCGCGAAGAGCGCGTGCAACGGGGCGACACCGTGGCACGCATACTTTCACGACTGCGGGTGAACGATGCCGATGCCATGGCATTCATCAACATTACGCCCGCAGCGCGCGCCTTGTTTCAACTGGTGCCCGGACGCGCACTGCGCGCCGCCATCAACGCCGACGGCGCGCTGCTGTCGTTGCGCTACCTCAACGGCGAACGCGTACTCACGATCGAGCGCAATGGCGAAACCTTCACCGCCGAAGACCAAGTCGTGGCACTTGAAACGCAGGTGATATCCGGTACCGGCGTCATTCAAAGCTCGCTGTTCGCGGCGACCGATGCGCTGAATATTCCGGACGCGATTGCGATGCAATTGGTCGAACTGTTCTCCACCGAAATCGACTTTCACAAAGACCTGCGCAAGGGCGACCGCTTCTCGGTGGTCTACGAGACGCAGCAGGATCGCGGCGAGCCAGTCGCGGCCGGGCGGCTGCTGTCGGCGGAATTCGTCAATCAGGGCCGCACCTTCAATGTGATGTGGTTCGAGAGCAAAACCGCCGCCAACAAAACCGAAGGCGCGTATTACACGCTCGAAGGCCGCGACATCCGCAAAGCATTTTTGCGCTCGCCGCTGGAATTTTCGCGCGTGAGCTCCGGCTTTACCGAATCGCGCTTTCACCCGATATTACAGTCGTGGAGCGCGCACAAGGGCGTGGATTTCGTCGCGCCCATCGGCACCAAAATCAAAGCTACCGCGGATGGCGTGGTCGAGTTCGCCGGTGTGCAAAGCGGCTATGGCAACGTGGTGATTCTGCACCATCAAGCCAAGTACACCACGCTCTACGCACACATGGCGAATTTCGCGCCCGGCGTCAACGTCGGCACCAAGGTGCAGCAAGGCGATATCATCGGCTTTGTCGGCATGACCGGCATGACCACCGGCCCGCATGTGCATTTCGAGTTCCGTAT
>JAYUAH010000328.1:0-1912 GCA_043741415.1 Betaproteobacteria bacterium | reverse complement strand
GCCGCTGAGTTTGTGCGTGCGCTCGCGTCGGACGGGGGCAGGAAGTTATTGGCTTCTACGGGCATAGATTAAAAAACTGTTTAAAAACAAATACTTACGTTATGATACATCATGTTTAAATTTGCGACTGCGTTGTTTGCTGTGCTGAGTGTTGGCGCCCCTGCACAAGCTGCCGAAATAAAAGCGTTGAGTGCCGGCGCCGTGGAGCCCGCTATCGAAGCCTTCGCGCATCAACTCAAACGCGACACCGGGCACGATCTGAAAGTGTTGTTCAACACCGCACCGCAGATCGCCAAGCGTCTTGCCTCGGGCGAAGTGTTCGACATTTTGATTACCACGCCTGCGGCTATGGACGCAGCGATCAAGGAAGGCAAAGTTGTTGCCGAGGGCCGCGCGCGTGTCGGCCGTGTGGGTGGTGGCGTGCATGTGCGCACGAGTGCGACCGTGCCCAACATTGCCACCGCGGATGCGTTAAAGCAAGCGCTGCTGGCGGCCGATTCGGTGGTCTACAACACGGCATCGACGGGGCTCTATCTCGACACCTTGTTCGCCAAGATGGGCATCCTCGAACCCATCAAAGCGAAGAGCACACGCTACCCCAACGGGATCGGCGTGTTGGCGCACGTGATCAA
The DNA here is from genome assembly GCA_043741415.1 of Betaproteobacteria bacterium. GTDB lineage: Bacteria > Pseudomonadota > Gammaproteobacteria > Burkholderiales > SG8-41 > UBA5216. The sequence goes on along the minus strand of JAYUAH010000328.1, from coordinate 1,280 downwards.
CGGCCAAGGTAACGAAATCGGCTTCGGTGCCATTACTGAAATAAAACTCTACGAGGGTAAAGGCCTGAAATACGTAGGCCCGCTGCCTGCCGAGGTGCAAAACTACACCACCTACGATGCAGCGATGATGACGGGCACCACTGCTTCGAATGCCACGCGCGAGGTGCTGAAGGCCATGGCGGCGCCGGCAGCGAAAGCGATATTCTTGAAGGCGGGCGTGGAGTAAGCGTGGCGGGTGCGCACAAATTGCGGTCGGCGGGTGCGGTGAGATGAATATCCTGATCACCGGCGGCACGGGTTTCCTCGGTCAGCGTCTTGCGCATGCGCTGCTAAAAAATAAACTCTTTACGAGCATCGTGTTGGCGGACATCGCGCCGCTGCGCGATGCGGCGCTGCTCGCCGAACCCCGTGTCAAAGTGTTGTCGGGCGACCTCACGTGTTTACTCGCCGGTGGCGTGATGCGCGGTGTAGACGGCGTATATCATCTTGCAGCCGCTGTCAGCGGCGAGTGCGAAGCCGATATCGATGTGGGCCTGCGTGCCAATCTCGACACCACACGCGCGCTGCTCGATGCGTGCCGCGCGATGAGCAAGCCGCTGCGCGTGGTGTTTTCCAGTTCACTCGCGGTCTACGGCGGCGAGATGCCCGAAGTGATCGCCGACAACACCTTGCCTCAGCCGCAGAATTCCTATGGCACGCAAAAATTTATGTGCGAGCAACTGATCGCCGATTACACGCGCAAGGGATTCATCGATGGCCGCAGCGTGCGTCTGCCGACGGTGACCGTGCGGCCCGGCAAACCCAACAAAGCCGCATCGGGTTTCATGAGCGGCATTATTCGTGAGCCGCTGGCGGGGGTGGATGCGGTGTGTCCGGTTGATCCGGCCACGGGTGTGTGGATTACGTCACCGCGATTTGCGGTCGATGGCTTGATCGCTGCGTTTGAAACGGCGCAGGAACAATGGGGCAACCGCATTGCGATGAATTTGCCGGGGCTGTCGGTGCGCGTTTCCGAAATGCTCGAAAGCCTCGCGCGTTGCGCGGGCGCACCGGTAGCCGCGCGTGTGCGGGTGGAAATCGATGACACCATTTCGCGTATCGTCGGCGGCTGGCCATGGCGGTTTGATACGGTGCGGGCGCGTGCGCTGGGATTAACAGGGCCGGCGGCGATGGATGAGATCGTCGACGAGTACGTGGCGGATTATTCTCAGGCAGTGGCGCAAAGTACGTAGGGCGCAATCCCATTGCGCCATTCCGGAATTTGCGGCGCAATGGGATTG
>JAYUAH010000327.1:0-23699 GCA_043741415.1 Betaproteobacteria bacterium | reverse complement strand
GGAGATTTACTTCTTGTCTGCGAGCATACCGTGCCCGGCGCCAAATCGCTTGTGGTTGCCATGAACGAAGATCGTCTTCTGGCGCGACGGCTGGAGATTGCAGACAATCACTCTGACGTTGCCGTGCTCACCGCAAACGCAATCAATCCGCGCATGATTGCGCCGCCAGTTGTAGCGAAGCTATCAACACTTTCATTGCGGCAGGTTATTGGCGTCATCTTTGACGACTCCAAGAGTATTTCTGGTAAGCATGGCGAAATGGAAATCTGCGATTGCGGAGGAGAGGCTAGCGTTAAGTCGGCTTTCTCCGGTATGCAAGGTCTCGTTGAAGTCGATGGACATAGCGCCGAGCCACATGCCCTCGACAAGCAGTTTCTCATTATTAGCAAACCAGTTTCCATCGACGAGGCAAACAAGCGGTGGGAGGGACGTCCGGTTATCGCGGAGGATTCTAATGGCAGCCGCTATTTCAAAAGATATCGTTGTGGCGAAAATATAATTATCTTGGAAAGCCTAGAAATTGGCGGGCATTTCGCGCCCATTGTGCTCGCGGAAGAAGAAGGCGCGGCGCTTCACATAAAGACGATATGGCCTGTTCTGGGCGTACTTTTCGAGCGGCCCAAATGACGACCGGTGACGGATCTACACCGGCCGCCTATGTCGTGCGGAGCCAATGACGGCAATGGCTGAACTGCGGTAGTCCCGCGGTTTCTTGTGAACGGCGGTTATCACGGGTGCTGCTGAAGTTAATTTCACCGATGTCAGCGGTCAGCGAATGGACGGAGATGGCCGAACCCGGAAACACAATGATCCCGCAAGCATCCCAATCAAATCTTGCAGTAGCCGCCAGATCGCGTCTGAATTTGTCATTTAAAGCAAGCGCGTCACCAGCACTGAAAAATCGTCATCGAAAGGGCCGCGGCGCGCGACCTTTTGCACAGATTGATAGATGCGCCGTGTTTCGGCGAGTTCCGGCACGCCTGCTTCGAGCAGTGTGGGGAGCAGGTCATCGAGTTCCCAGCGTGCGCCTGACTTTGTGTTGATTTCGAACACGCCGTCGCTAAACAGATAAAGCGTCGCAGCGGCGGGGACGGCGGTTTGATCTGCGGTGTAGTGGTGTGCGGGGGTTACACCCACTGGCGGATTCGCGGTGCGCAGCGGTATCGGTGCGGATGCATCTGCATGCACGAGATACGCGGGATGCTGCCCCGCCGAGCAGTAGCTCAAGGTGCGTGTCGACATCTGGTATACGCCGTACCACAGCGTGAAGTACATGAGGTTGTGGTCTTCCATCTGGAACAGAGCATTGAGTCGATTCACGAGTTGCGCAGGGTCGCGCAGATCGGCGCCCGGCAGTGCTTTCTGGCGCAACGCGTTCATCACACCCACCGCCAGCATCGCGGCTTCGGGGCCGTGGCCCGACACATCGAGCAGGTAGAGCGCAAAGTGATCGTGATCAATCCACTGGTAACCGAGCGCGTCGCCGCCCAGGCGTGCACAGGGAATCAGCAGCCACTCGGTGCGCACCGGGCCGTCGCTGATCGGCGGCGGCAGCATGGATTGCACATAGCGGCTCGCGCCTTCGAGGCTGCGTTCGAAATCGCGGCTCAACTCGATGTCGCGGCGGGTGCGCCGCTCGTACTTCAGTTGGTGGCGACCGATACGTACCATGCAGCCGTCGGTCAGTTTGACGGGCTCGGTGATGCGCTGGCCATCGACATAAGTGCCGTTGGTTGATTTTAGATCGGCGATGTAGAACGCCTCTGCGTCGCAGTAGATTTTGCAGTGGCTGCGTGAAATTTCCACGTCGCGCAAGACGATTTCACTGGGTGCAACGCGTCCCACCGTCATGCGGGGCGCGTCGAGTTCGATCATGCGCCCTTGTTCCGCGCCTTCGACGACCAGCAACTGATGGATGCGCTCCTCGCCGGCTTCGGCTGCGCCTTCGGTAGCCACGATCAGGGTGAAGTCCTGTATCGTGATGTCCTTTTTGTTGCTGTCACTCAAGGCGAGGCTTCAACGGGGCTGGATTGGTCATAGGTACTTGGGCAGAGGGAGATGATGTTACCGCAATTGTTACGCGGCGGTATAATCCGCTGGACGGTCAGCGGTCCCGTCCGCAACCGAGACAGCGATCAACTTCGCGCCGCTTACTCTACAAGACAAGAACGTATCGTGCCCCGTATTAATGCCATCGGATTGATTGTGCTTGCCGTCGCGGCAGGCTGCGCCACGGCGCCTGAGCCTGTGGTAGCACCCGCGGCTAAACCCGAGGCACCGTCGTCGCCGGAGGCCGTCGCCGGACAGGACGTAGCGGCCAAGGCGCCGTTGCGGCCGCTGCTCACGGGCGCGGCGGCCAGAGCCGAGGTGCAGAAAATTCTGCGCCAGTCGTTCGATTGGCTCGATGCGGGTGAAGAAGACAAGGCGCGTGCAGAACTCGAATATGCCAGTCAACTGGAGCCGGACAACAAGCAAGTGAATTGCCTGCTGCGCGGCGTGACGGCCGATCCGGTTGACACGCTGGGCAAGGAATCGACGGCCTATACCGTGCGTCCCGGCGAGACGCTGGGGCTGATCGCGCGCCGTGCGCTGGGTGATGTGTGCGAGTTCTATATTCTCGCGCGCTACAACCAGATCAAAGTGCCCAAACAACTGTCGTCCGGACAGGTTATTCGCATACCCGGCCGGGTCGCGCTGGCGCCCGAAGCCGCGCCGCCGGTTGAAGCGATACGCGCCAAGCCGGCTGCACCTTCACCCAAGCCCGAGCCGGTGGCCGAGCCGGTGAAGCCGAAGCCCGTGCCCGCCGAAGCTGACGATGGAGCGAAGCGTGCCGCCATTGATCGCCATCATCGCAACGGACAGGCCGCGTACCGGCGCCAGGATTTAACCACGGCTATCCGTGAGTGGGACACAGTGCTGGCACTCGATCCGAGCAACGATCTGGCTCGCGCACGCAAGCAGGAAGCACTTGATTTGCAGCGGCGGCTCGAAAATCTCAAAAAATAATTACACCTGACAGCGGTGCCGGTAGATTGCGCTGCCTGCCCTGAGATTTATTGTAAGTATTTGATTATAAACAATATTTTACATATTTCCGCGCGGCGGTCGATTGAGGTAAGCGCGCTGTGTGCGCTCAGCGTCAATCTCACGCAGCGCTTGCGCCGCAGCCGCATCGTCGCGATCGAGATAGAGCACGCGCAGATAAAGCAATGTCGCCTGATCCAGATTGCCCTGCCGGCGTGCAAATTCGGCGGCACGCGCCAATCCGGCGGTGGCGGCGGCAACGCGCTTACGCGCCGCAGCCGCGGCCTCGCGGTATTCCTGCGATTCTGGTTTCAGCAGCGCCAACAGTTCCCACTGTATCAGCGCATCGGCCCAGTTGCGTTCACCGGCATACGCCAGCGCACGCTCGCGATGACGCTGTTCGAGCGCCGCTAGCGCCAGTGCCGGCGTGGCCAGCACTGGCGCGGCGTCCGTGGTGGGCGGGTGGCGCTGTGCTTCGATGGCGGCCGGCGGCGTCACGCAGCCCGACACCATCACACCGGCGGCCAGTAGTACCAGCCAAGCGCGAACGCGCTTCATTGCAGATGGGTGTCGCGAAACACCTGTAGTGCCAAGCGAAACGATTCCATACTGGCGGCGCCGAAAATCATTGTGCGCCGTAGCATCAGCGGGTAGGCAAAAAAGGCGTTGCCACCGGGATTCACGGTCAGTCCGAGTTGATGACCGGTTTGCGCCAAGCGATCGAGCACCAGGGGATTGGCATCGCCATACGGAAACGCATGGTGCGTGACTTTGTTGCCCACGTTGCGCTCGATCACGTCGCGCGGCACCCGTAGCTCCGCATCAACGCGCTCGCGGTAGCGCTGATCGGGCTCGCCGGGCTGGCGCACGATCAGGTTGGCATGGCTCTTTGAATGCGACTGAAAATCGATGAGGCCGGATTGGGACATCTCATTAATCTGCGTCCAGGTCAGACCCTCGCCGGCACCCAAAAAATCCGTGTACAAAAAAAACGTCGCGGCAAAGCCGTGTTTGCGCAGAATCGGATAGGCGTGCTGATACGAAGAGACGTGGCCGTCATCAAAGGTGATGACCACTGCCCGCGGCGGCAGCGGGCGCTTGCCCGACAGGAAATCCGCTAAATCCGCGAGCCGGATCACGTTGTAGTTGTTGCGTGCCAGGTACTCCATTTGCGCGGCGAACGTTTCCGGCGGCATGATCATAAAGTTCGCGCGCGGGCCCACGCGGTGATAGCAGAGAATCGGCACCGTCTGATAACCCTTGGCTGAAATACCAAAGGCATTGACCGGCCGCAGCGGAATGACAATGGCCTGGCCGGGCGACGTGTTCTTGATGTCGTTGAAGTGGGCAATTTCCCAGGCCCGCCGGTCATTGCCGAGAAACTCGCGGGCCACGGTGGCGAGCGTGTCGTCGGCACGCGGCAGGTAGACCACAAAACGTTCGTTACGGGTGATCACGCTGCCGTGTGCCGCGGTTACCGGCTCGGTGACCTGCGGCGGTGGCGCGGGCGCGTCCGCCGGGGGCGGCGTCGTGCAGCCGGCTGCTGCCAGCATGAGCACCAATAAAACAAATAGCGTTGCGAGGCGGGTCAAGCTCACAGTGCGCAATCCTAACGGGAAGTGCCGGCGCTGGACGTCGATTCGGCGCGCGGTGCGGGTGCGCTCGCCGTCTTTTGATCGAGACTCGCCGCCATGGCGTTAAAGCTAGCGTAGAGATCGCCGATTTCGTCGGTACGGGTTTCCTCGATACGGCAGTCGTAACGGCCATCGCGGATTTCATCCAGCGAATCGCCGAGCATGCGCAGCGGCCGCGCATAGCGGTCGAGCATCAGATAAGTGGCGAGCGTTGCCATGATCGCGGTCACGGCGAGCAATAACGCCATCAGCCACCAGCTTTCGCGCACCACGGCGGCGAGCCCGTCTTCGGGTAGCAGCAACTGCACTTTGCCGATCTCGCGGGTTTGAAACATCACAGGGGCAACGAATACAAACGACGACCGGCTGTCGTGGTTCAGGCGCGACACCGCGACGGTGGCGTCACGAGCCGTGAGCGACTCGCCGCTCAACGCCTGGTACGGCTTACCCACGCTGGTTTCATCGGTGCTCACCCGTACCGTGCCTTTGATGTCGATCAGCGACAGGCCGCGTGCATCCAATGCTTTCGCCATCGCCTGCACGGACACATCAATGCCCACCCAGTCTTCGGACAACGTCTGGTGTGCATGCTCCACGGCGATCAGTTTGGCCAGCGAAGCGCCCTCATCGACAGTCTGGCTGAGCATGGTCTGGTACTGCCGGTGTGTGACATAGAGTGATGTCACCGCCATCGTGATGGCGACCACTGCGGCCATCGCGAGCGCGAGCTTTAACTTAAGCGGTATGCCCCGGCGCTTGGCGCGGCCGGCGCTCTGTGAAGGCGCGATCTCCTGTAACACACGCCGCAGTGCCTCGGCCAGTTCGGCGCCGCTTTGAAAGCGCTTGTCGGGCTGTTTGTTGAGGCTGCGCGCGATCACGCGGCGCAGGCTCGCGGGGATATCCGGACGCAGCTCGCCCACGGGCTTGGGCGCTTCCTGTGTGATGCTCAGCATCAGCGTCGCAATCGCGTGGCCGTTAAACGGCCGTTTGCCGGTCAGCAGTTGATATAGCACCACGCCGACGGCCCACAGGTCAGAGCGCGCATCTACTTTTTCGCCCCGCGCCTGTTCCGGCGACATATAGTGCGGCGTACCCATCACGGTGCCGGCGGCGGTACGGTCGTTGGATTCGCCAGCTGACACCAGCGCGATGCCGAAGTCCGCGAGCTTGATCGTCTTGCCGTCGGCGAGCCGGATGATGTTGGCGGGTTTGATGTCGCGGTGAAAAATGCCTTTGCTGTGCGCGTAGTCCAGCGCGTTGGCAAGCTGCAGACCGAGCACCAGCACGTCGCGCAGCGGCAATTCCGTGCCTTCGGGAATCATTTCGTTGAGCGGACCGCCATCCAGCAACTCCATCGCGATGTACGGGCGCTTTTCGATCTCGCCCACGTCATAGATGGTGACGATGTTCGGGTGCGACAAAATGCCGGCGGCTTTGGCCTCGCGCAAAAAGCGCTGCCGGTAGTCGGCGGTCGTGCACAGGTTCGCGTGCAGGAATTTGATCACCAGCGAGCGGTTGATACTGGGGTCGAACGCCTTGTAAACGGTCGCCATCGCGCCTTCACCGAGTTTTTCGAGTATCTGGTAACGGCCGACTTCGCGCGCCGGAATCACTTCGGCGCCGACTTCTACTTCGCCCAGGGCGCGGCCCGGCAGGGAATGACCCAGCGACGTCTGATTCGCAATCAGCGTGGCTTCGTCGGACGATGCGCGCGCACTGATCCGCTGGGCGCTAGTGTCTGGTTTCGCGGTGACTTTGTCGTTGGACATCAGCGGAGTAAGTTGCCATCGGGTTACGCGCGAGTATGCGACAAAGGTGTCGTGTTTGTCACCATCCAAACGGCATCAGTGTTCGAAATGAAACCACACATGCGCCAGGGCGCCTTTGGATTCGGAACGAATGCGGTCGGCATTGTGCCGCAGCATGAAACCGGCGAGCCGGCTCATGCCATCTGCAGATTCGAGAATGTCCTGTTCGGTGGGACGCTGCGTGGGGAATGTCATCGGTGTTCCGGGGTAGGTCGCGTGAATATCCAGATTGAACTCGTCGAAACTGGCTTCGAGCACCAGCGGCCCGTCGCTCCAGCACGTGTCGGCTACGGCCTCGACCAGTTGATTGGCCGCAAAACTCGCGCGCGAAATAATCTCGGCGCGGGCGCCCCATTGGGCACCTTGGGTGTGCAGAAAATCGCTGATGTTCGACGTGCCGAGCGCGCCGCGCTCCACCTTAAGCGTCACGGTTTTTTTGACGCCGATTCTAAACAGCAAGTTAAGGGCGAGCGCGATCACGGTTGAAAATGCGAGTGACGATCCCACCAACGGTGCCAATGCGCTCGGTGCGCGGGCCGCGATAGCGGGGAATATGTCGACCGATGCACCTGCGATGATTGCAAGTCCGATGGTGAGCGTGCGGCGTATATCGAGCAGGCGCGACGCCATCACCTGCAAGCCGCTAATGATGATAAAGCAGGCGGCAAACAGCAGACCTGCGGCCATCACGGCGCGCGGCATGATGGCGAGCAGCGCCGTGACCTTGGGTAGAAAGCCCAACACAATGAAAATCGCGCCGACGGCATAGGCGACATGGCGGCTGGCGATGCCGGTGGCTGCAGCCACACCCACCGAGGGGGTCGAACTGTTGGTGCCGAAGGCGCCCGCCAGGCCGGCGAGCGCGGTGGTGAGGCCATCGCCCAGCACACCGCGTGCCACGGAGCGGGGTTCCGGTCGCGCCCAGTCTGCGTCGTTCATGCGTTGGCACATGGCAATGGTGCCGATGGCTTTCATGGCGGCAGCGAGGCTGGCGATCGCGAAGGTCACCGCGAGGGTAATGTCAAACGACCACGCGGCATGGGTGAGGCTGGGCAAAGCAATCCAGGCGGCGTTGATGAGATCGGTGCTGTGCTCGGCACTGAACAGTCCAACGGCCGCAGCTGCGGCGTAACCGGTGGCAAGACCGATTAGCGCGCACAGCATTTTCAGCGCGCCTTTGCCCCAAACATTCAAAGCGATCATGATGCCCAAGGTAAATCCGGCTACTAGCCATTCTTCGCTGTGCACCGGCGGCACACCCGCGCCGTATAGGGTGCGTACACCCGCAATGCCGGCTGTGATGCCGATGACGAACACCACCATGCCGGAAACCTCGGTAGGCAGGAATGCGCGCAGGCGCGACAGCATGCGCGACATCAGCGCCTCAATGACGCCCGCGAACGCGGTCATGCCGAAGACCAGCGGCAGACCACCGATTTTCACCGCGAGGGCTGACGCGCTGAAATAAGTCGCCGTGAACGTACTCGGACACATGTAACCGCTGCCCACCGGACTGCCGCGCGCAGACTGCAAAAACGTACCGATACCCAGCACGATCAGCCCCACAGACAACAATTGTGCCGTGACGGCATCCGGGGTTCCAGCCATCTTGAAAATCAGCAGCGGGTAGATCAGATTCATTGCGATCAACCCGACGTGCTGGATACCGTTAGACAGCGCGACGGTTAGCGGCGGCCGTTCGTCGACGGCATAAATGAGATCGGGTGGACGCTTCACTGGCCTATCCGCGTAGCGCGACGGCAGCGACGCGTGGCCGGCCAGTGGTGCAGGCAGGTGCTAGGCGCGCGCCGCGGCGACAGCGTCATCGCGATTGGGCAGTATGGTAAACAGCTCGGTGAAGGAGGCAATATCGAACAGGCGCTTGACCTCGCCACCGACGCCGCACAACGCGAGCTTGCCCTTTGCACGTTCCACCGAGCGCGCGGTAATCAGCAAGGTGCGAAATCCAGCGCTGCTGATGTAGGACACTTCCTTGAGATCGATCACCAGACGCGCGGATCCTGCGCCGATCACTTCGGTGAGGTGGTCGCGCAGTTTGTCGGCAGTGGTGCTATCGACGCGGCCCTTGATCGCTACGGTAGTGACGGTATCGAGCGCGGCGGTGTCGATTTCCATAGGCTCAGTCGCTTTTTACGGAATGCTGTCTGGCAGCGTGATTTTTTAGTAACAAACTTGCACTGATCATACCCGAAATTCGACCCTGCGGCATCTGCGCTTATGCGCGCTTGTTGCGCATCCAGTCGGCGGTTTTGTAGAGTTGTTCGATCAGCCACAGGCGCAGTTTTTCGTCTTCGATCACGGCCTCTGCTGCTTGCAACATGCAGCCCATCCAGGCGTCGCGCTCTGCCTCGCCAATGGCAAACGGCAGGTGCCGCGCACGCAGCATGGGATTGCCGTTTTGTTCGGTGTAAAGCGGTGGGCCGCCGAGCCAGCCGGACAAGAACATATAGAGTTTGTCGCGCGAGCCCGCTAGATCGGCAGGGTGGAGTTTGCGAATGATGTAGCACTCCGGCGCCGTATCCATCACGTCGTAGAAACGATCAATCAGCGCACGAAGTTTCGCTTCGCCGCCGATCATTTGGTACGGTGTAACGTCGGGGCTGGGGTTCATGCGTGAAAGAGGATCAAGATCAATATTTCACCGCAAAGGCGCAAAGCATGCAAAGAACTGCTGCAAAGAAAACCGGATCAAATCGATATCGGGGTTCTTTGCGTAAACTTTGCGTGCTTTGCGCCTTTGCGGTGAGAATTGGTTTTACGCTGCGGCACGTGACGCACGTTTGCGGTCTTGCTCCAGCAAAAAGCGTTTGCGGATGCGGATCGACTTCGGCGTGATTTCCACCAGCTCGTCGTCGGCGATGAATTCGATTGCGGACTCCAGCGTGACTTGCATCGGCGGCACCAGGCGCACGGCTTCATCGGTGCCGGAGGAGCGCACGTTTGTGAGTTGCTTGCCTTTGATGGGGTTGACCACCAGATCGTTGTCGCGGCTGTGGATACCGATGACAATGCCTTCGTACAGCGGGTCGCCGGGGCTGGCAAACATTTTGCCGCGCTCTTGCAGTTTCCATAGGGCGTAGGCCACCGCAGGGCCGTTTTCGGACGAGATCAGCACGCCGTTGCGGCGATCTTCCATGTCGGGTTTCAGCGGACCGTAGTCGTCGAACACGTGGCTCATCAAGCCGGTGCCGCGCGTCATGGTGAGAAATTCCGATTGAAAGCCGATCAGCCCGCGCGCAGGGATGCGGTAATCCAGGCGCGTGCGGCCTTTGCCGTCGGATTGCATGTCCTGCAGGTCGCCCTTGCGCGTGCCCAGTGCTTCCATCACTGCGCCCTGATTCGCGTCTTCGCAATCGACGGTGAGCATTTCGTACGGCTCTTGTTTCTCGCCGTTCACTTCTTTAATGATCACGCGCGGACGCGACACCGCGAGTTCGTAACCTTCGCGGCGCATGTTTTCCAGCAGAATGGTGAGATGCAGTTCGCCGCGGCCACAGACTTCGAATACGTCGGCATCTTCGGTATCGGTGACTTTCAGTGCGACGTTGCTCATCAACTCGCGTTGCAGCCGTTCGCGAATCTGGCGGCTGGTGACGAACTTGCCTTCGCGCCCGGCGAGCGGCGAGGTGTTGACCTGAAAATTCATGGTCAGCGTGGGCTCGTCCACTTTGAGCAGCGGCAGCGCTTCGGGTGTATCGATTGCCGTCAGGGTGACGCCGATGCCGACATCTTCAATGCCGTTGACCAGCACGATGTCGCCGGCTTGCGCCTCGTCGGTCATGGTTCTATCTAATCCTTTAAAAACAAGTACTTGGCCTACTTTCGCGGTTTTGGGTGCGACATCATCCGGGCCGCGCATCACCAGCACTTGCTGGCCGGGGCGGATGCGTCCACGCGCGACGCGGCCGATGCCGATGCGGCCGACATAGCTCGAGTAATCGAGCGAACAAATCTGCAATTGCAACGGGCCGTCCGGATCGTCCGAGCGCACCGGCACATGTTTGATAATGGCTTCGAACAGCGGATCGAGCGTGCCTTCGCGCACGGTGGATTCCAGGCCCGCATAGCCGTTCAAGGCCGAGGCATACAACACGGGGAAATCCAGTTGTTCTTCAGTGGCGCCGAGTTTGTCGAACAAATCAAAGGTTTGGCCGACCACCCAATCCGGACGCGCGCCGGGGCGATCCACTTTATTCACGACGACGATGGGCTTCAAGCCCAGCGCCAGCGCTTTACGCGTGACAAAACGCGTTTGCGGCATCGGGCCTTCGACCGCGTCCACCAGCAGCAGCACGCTGTCCACCATCGACAGCACGCGCTCGACCTCACCGCCGAAATCGGCATGGCCGGGGGTGTCGACGATATTGATATGCGTGCCGCTCCACATCACCGCGCAGTTTTTCGCGAGGATGGTGATGCCGCGTTCTTTTTCGATGTCGTTGCTGTCCATCACGCGATCTTCGATGTGCTGGTGCGCGGCAAACGTGCCGGACTGACGCAGCAGTTTGTCGACCAGCGTGGTCTTGCCGTGATCAACGTGGGCGATGATGGCGATGTTTCTGATGGCGCGGGACATAAGGGTTCCAGGGAGCGTGTAGCAAACGTGAGCGTGAGGGCGCTCGAAAAAGGGCGCGATTGTAGCACAACTCACACCACAAAGCAGTGACGCTGATGCCGTAGGTCATTGAATTATCTGCAAAAGCCGGATTTCCCACAAAAAATGATGCATTGCAAAAAACATCAGCAATATCCGTAACTTACGAGTGCAGTGTGGTCGTACGGCGCCACGGCGACTACGCCCTGCGCAGACGGCTACTTCGGTGGCCGCGCCCGCACCGCTTTTTCATTCACCTCAACGCCCCACCCCGGCCGCGTCGGCAACACAAACTCGCCGTTTTCAATGACCGGCGGCACATCCACCAGTTCGTCGCGCCAGGGCACGGCGTCGACGTCGGTTTCCATGATGCGCAGGTTGGGCACGGCGGCGCAGAAATGCGCCGAGATCACACTCGACAAGTGGCCGTAAAAATTATGCGGTGCGACATTCATTTCATACACATCGGCCATGGCGGCGATTTTCAGCGACTCCATGTAGCCATTCCAGATCACGTCGATGATGGCGACGTCCATCGCGTAGGCTTCGAAAAAGGGCTTGAAGTCGCGGCGCTCACATAGGGTTTCGCACGAAGCAATCGGCGTCGTGGTGCTGCGGCGGATCAAGGCGAGTGACGGTGCATCATGTGTGTCCATTTCCAGCCACGTCATACCCACCGGCTCGACTGCTTTAGCGATGCGCAAATACCCCTCGGTTTTGTAGTTGAAGTTCAGATCCATCATGATGCCCAGCGACGCACCGCCACCTTCACGAAACGCGTTGGCGGTTTTGAACGCGGCAGCAACGATGTCGTTGTTCCAGTTGAGTTCGGGGTAACCCTTGCTCGCGCCAAAACCTGGGCGGTACGCGGCCAGCGTGTTGCCGTCGTGAATCATGACATTGGTTTTGCATGCGCTGAAGCCGCGGCGCTTGACCTCTTCCGCGAGCCGCGCCAGATCGTCGTAATTTTTGACGCGCGGCACGCCGAGCAACTCCGGGTAGCGCGCGCGGTAGCTGCCGCAGTGCGACCAGTAACAGGGAATACGTTTTCTTACTGCGCCGCCGAACAAATCGTACACCGGCACGCCCAGCGCTTTGCCTTTGATGTCGAGCAAGGCGTTTTCGATGGCTGCTACCGCCTGACGGTTGATGCCGCCGCGCGATTGCACGGTGTGGGTGCGCAGATGGCAATTGATCAACTCGATGTCGCGCGGATCTTTGCCGATCACCACCGGCGACAATCTGGTGATCACGTCGCTCAAGCCCGCGCTGCCGAAGCTTTCGTTGAATTCCGACCAGCCGACGAGGCCTTCGTCGGTCATGACTTTGAGGAATGAGAACGTGCGCCAGCCGGCGTCGCAGCGCAGGGTTTCTATGCGAGTGATTTTCATGGTGTGCTCCGGATAAATTGTAAATATTTGATTTTATTGAATTTATTGTGCGTTGCCGCAAATAAACAGTGGACAACACCGTGTTTTAAGCGGGGCCAGCAAAAATCCAAGCAATTTCAGCGACTTGTGTGTATTATCCGCGCACCTCGCAGCCGGCTCTTGTTAAATATCGTGGTTGCAGAGTTGCATCTGTCCCTGACCCATTTGTTTCAGCTTCCCTCCTAGTTGAGCCGCTGTTACAGCCACGGTTAGCGACGATACCCGTGCGCTGACCGTGCTCGCTTGTCCGTTGAACACCTATCCGATTTTCGTGTTCAACCTTCAGCCGTATCCATATTGTCCGCGCTTATTTTGACCGCCATATTGGCGGTCTGCCGTACGTATTGTCTATTGAAAGAACAACATGTCATTCGCATCATTGAATCTGAATCCTGCCATCGCGCAAGCTGTTGCTGCCGCAGGTTACACCGAACCCACCGCCGTGCAGGCGCAAACCATACCCGAGGCCATCGCCGGCTACGACCTGATGGTGTCTGCGCCCACTGGCACCGGCAAAACCGCAGCCTTTGTGTTGCCCGCGTTGCAACGCCTGCTCGCCAACCCCGCCAAGCCGGGCCGCGGCCCGCGGGTGCTGGTGTTGACACCCACGCGTGAACTTGCACTGCAAGTCACGGAAGCCGTATTCAAATACAGCAAAGGCACGCGCCAGATGCGCACTGGCACCGTGCTGGGCGGCATGCCGTACCCGAAGCAACGCAAGCTGCTGGACAGCCCGCTGGACGTGCTGGTGGCGACACCGGGCCGCCTGATCGATTTCATGGAGCAGGGCAAAGTTGATTTCTCGCGCCTCGAATTGTTGGTGCTCGACGAGGCCGACCGCATGCTCGACATGGGTTTCATCAAGCCGGTTGAAATGATTGCCGCCGCCACGCCGCCCACGCGCCAGACACTGCTGTTCTCCGCCACGCTCGACGGCGGCATTGCCACTCTCGGCAAGCGCCTGTTGCGCAATCCGAAGCTGATCGAAGTGGCCGCGCCCAAAGCGCGTCACGAAAACATCGAACAGCGTTTGCATTACGTCGACGACGGCAGCCACAAATCCAAGCTGCTCGATCACTTTTTGCGCGACGTGGCGCTGGATCAGGCGATTGTGTTTACCGCCACCAAGCGCGGCGCCGATCGTCTCGCCAGCAAGTTATACGAAGACGGCCACGCCGCGGCGGCACTGCACGGCGACATGAATCAATCGCAGCGCAACCGCACGCTGGCCAAATTGCGCAGCGGCAATGTGCGCGTGCTGGTGGCTACCGACGTTGCCGCGCGCGGTATCGATGTCAAAAGCATTTCGCATGTGATCAATTACGATCTACCGAAAGCTGCGGAAGACTATGTGCATCGCATCGGCCGCACCGGCCGCGCGGGCTTGAACGGCATCGCGATTTCATTTGCCGCACCGGACGACGGCTGGCAAGTGCGCCAGATCGAACGTTATACCGGTCACTCCATCGTGGCGCATGTGGTCGAAGGTCTCGAACCCAAAGTACCGCAGCGCGCGAGCCATAACAAACCGCCGGCGCGCAACGGTAAAGGCAAGTCCAGCGGTTACGCGGGACGCGGTGCCGGCGCAGGTGCTGGTGCTGGCGGTCGTCCGGCGCCGGGTGGTGGTGGACGCTGGGCGAAGCCTGCCGGTGGTCCGGCGGCGTCACGCGGCAAACCCGAGCGTTCGTATTCGTCATTTCGCGGGCGTTGATTGCGCGCGCCAATGATGAGATTTTTATGTGTAAAAAGTCATTAAAAACAAATACTTGCTGTCCGCTTCGGCGGGTGGCAAGGTTGTGGCGTATGCTGCCCAAGCGAGCTAAGCGTTAAAGCTTGACGCGGATCAACGGGCGCAAGTGTTGTAGTCAGTAGCGTTATAAGTTGGTGCCTTTTGGTCTTAGTAAATAAAAACACCAAGATTTGGAGGAGTCAAATCATGAAATTCAGAATTTCGCTGTGCGTTTCATCGTTACTGCTGATCGTCACCAGCGCGGTCGCACAGGATTACCCCAATAAACAAATTTCGCTCGCCGTGCCGTTTGCCGCAGGTGGGCCTACGGACACGCTGGCGCGCAATCTCGCGGTAGTGATGACGCAGCAGTTGAAGCAGCAAGTCGTGATCGAAAACGTTGTCGGCGCAGGCGGCACCATCGCTTCCAATCGCGTGGCCAAGGCCAAGCCCGACGGCTACAGCCTGCTGCTGCATCACATCGGCATGGCCACGGCACCCGCGTTGTATCGCAAGCTGCCGTTCAATCCGCTCACCGACTACGAATACATCGGCCAGGTCGCTGACGTGCCGATGACGGTGATCGCCAAAATCGGATTGCCGCCGGACAATCTGACCGAGCTGATCGCGTACGTGAAAAAGAACAAAGAAAAGTTGAATCTCGGCAACGCGGGCTTGGGCGCAGCATCGCACCTATGCGGCTTGCTGTTCATGTCGCGTATCGAATCGGAGATCACCACTATCCCCTATAGCGGCACCGCGCCCGCGATGACCGCACTGATGGGCGGGCAGATTGATTTGATGTGCGATCAAACCACCAACACCACGCAGCAAATCAAATCCGGGCGCGTCAAGGTTTATGGCGTCACCACCGCCCAGCGCATCCCCGCGTTGTCGATGGTGCCGACACTGGCCGAGCAGGGCATGAAAGGCTTTGAAGTCGCGGTGTGGCATGGCATCTACGCGCCCAAGGGCACGCCCAAACCGGTGATCGACAAGCTGGTAGCGGCGCTGCAGGTCTCGGTGCAGGATGCCGGGTTCAAAGCGCGCATCGGCGAACTCGGCGCGCAAGCCGTCACCAAGGACAAAGCCACGCCGGAGTCGCTGGCCAGGTATCTCAAGGCGGAAATCGCAAAATGGGATCCGGTGATCAAGAAGGCGGGTGTCTACGCGGACTGAGCGCTGACTTAGCGCAGGACGCGGTCGCCGGCCGCTCTTCGCCGCTGCAAGCATCCCTCGCTGGCGCAAACCGCGGGGGATTTTTTTCGCCTGCAATCCGGTTTGCTTTTCCTGCTGCGTGCCATTAGAGTAGGCCGCTTTTACGGCGCGGTAGCACGATAATCAGAATGAAATTCACCGGTGAAATCACGGTCAATGCGCAACGCGATGCGGTGTTTGCGGGGCTCACCGACGTCAATATATTCGCGTCGCTGATCGACGGCGTGCACGACTTGGTGCCGCTGGACGACAAGCGTTTCGACGCCGTGCTCGAAACCAAAGTGGCGTATATGAGTTTTAAATTCAAGGTCACCGTGGAATTCACGCAGATCAATCCGCCGCATGAAATTGCCGCGAAAATCGAAGGCGCGCCGCTGGGTTTGGTGGGGCGGCTGACCGCTGTGACGATGACGCGGTTGATTGCAACGGGTGAGTTGGGCGCGCAAACGCGCATTCAGTATGAAATCGACACCACGCTTACCGGCAAACTCGGCAGCATCGGCCAGCCCGTGCTCAAAGCCAAAGCGCGCGAGATGGAAAAACAGTTCACCAAAAACCTGCAAGCGCGCTTCAATGCCGACGCGGTGACGGTATGACCCCGTTTGAACTGGCCGAGCCGCGTACGCTGCGCGAAGCCGCGGGGCTGCTTGATCCAGAGGATCCATCGGTGCGCGCGATTGCCGGCGGCACGGCGTTGATGCTGATGATGAAAAGCGGCGTATTTCAGCCGGCGCGGCTGGTGAGTTTGCGCAGCGTGGAGCCGCGTTATTCGGAAATCACTGCGGCGCCTGATGGCAGCTTGCGCATCGGCGCGTTGATTACGTTGAGTGCGCTGGCGCGTTCGGCTGCGATCAAGTCCGCGGCGCCGGTGATCACACAGACGCTCAAAACGCTGTCGAACGTGCGCGTGCGCAATGTCGCCACGCTGGGCGGCCATCTGGCGCATGCCGATCCGCACATGGATTTGCCGCCGGTGTTGATGGCGCTGAATGCGCAAGTGGCGACGCTTACGCCATCCGGCATGCGCGTGCTCGCAGTGGCCAATCTTTATACGGGCTATTACGAAACCGCGCTGGCGCGCGATGAACTCATTGCTGAAATCATCGTGCCGTCCCTAGCGGGTAAGCGCGCTGCGTATATCAAAGTCACCACACGTTCAGCGGATGATTGGCCGACGCTGGGCATTGCTGTGGTGCTATCCGTAGAAGGGGGTGTAATCAAAGACGCACGCATTGTTGCCAGTGCTGCAACTGAAACACCGACTCGGCTCGTTGCTGCGGAAGACGCATTGCGCGGCGCGGTCATCAGCGATGCTGTGCTCAAGCGCTGCGGCGAAGCTGCCGCTGCCGAAGCGACGATGGTGGCCGATGCGCGTGGCTCCGCCGCTTACAAAAGCGAGTTGCTGCGCGTCTACACTTCGCGTGCCGTGCGTCTGGCGATGGCTAATGCCGTATAATACGTAAGTATTTGATTTTAAATAACTTTTTAATTAAATGACTTTATCAACCAGCGCCGTTGGCCGTTCCATTCCGCGCCTCGAAGCACACGCCAAGGTGAGCGGCCGCGCGGAGTACGTGCACAACCTGCGCGTGCCCGGCATGTTGATAGCAAAAGTATTTCGCAGCACGGTGGCGCACGGGCGCATTCGTAGCATTGATGTCAGTGCTGCGCGCGCCATGCCCGGCGTGTTTGCGGTTTACACCGGCGAAGAAATCCGCAAGCTGATCGCCGAGCCCTATTACGGCCCGGCGTTTCATGACCAGCCGATACTCGCGCTCGACAAAGTGCGCTTCGTCGGCGAACCGGTTGCTGTGGTGCTGGCCGCTGATCCGCATATCGCTGAAGCCGCCGCGCAACAGATCGTTGCCGAATACGACGAATTGCCCGCGGTGTACGACGAAGTCGAAGCCATGACCTCCGAAGCTGTAGTGCACGAGGTGCTGAAACCCGCGGGCACCTTCGCCGACCTGAAGCATTTAAAGAACAAAAGTGGCACCAATATCGCGCTGGATTTTCATTTGCGGCGTGGCGATGTGGTTCAGGCCTTTGCCGCGGCCGATCATGTGTTCGAACATACGTTTCGCACGCAGCAGGTGCTGCATTTGCCGCTGGAGGCGTTTGCTACGGTGGCGATTCCAGGCGATGGTACATTGACCCTGCACAGTTCCACGCAAAGCCCGTCGTTCGTGCGCATCGAAATTGCGCGGTTGTTCGGCTGGCCCGAGAACAAAGTGCGGGTGAAAGTGCCGTATCTCGGCGGCGGCTTTGGTGCCAAAGTTTATATCAAGAGTGAGGCGCTCGCCGCAGCCTGCGCCATGCTTAGCACAAGGCCGGTGAAATTCGCGACCACCATGGAAGAGCAGTTTTACATGATCACCAAGCACGCCACCACGCTGCGCATCAAGAGCGGCGTGATGAGCGACGGGCGCATCACTGCGCGCGAGTGCGAAGTGTGGTGGAACGGCGGCGCGTATGCCGACATCGGACCGCGCGTTACCCAAAAATCGGGATTCACGGCGGCGGGGCCGTACGAGATCGATAACGTGCATATCGACTCGTACGCGCTGTATACCAATCTGCCGCCTGCAGGTGCGCTGCGCGGTTTCGGCATCCCGCAGTTGGTGTGGGCTTACGAAAGCCACACCGACATAATCGCGCGCGAGTTGAAAATCGATCCGCTGGATATCCGGCGCCGAAATTTATTACGCGAAGGCCGTCCGCAGGCGACCGGCACCTTGATGCACGATGCTGCACTGGATCAGGTGCTGGAGCGATTGGCTGTGCGTATGCAGTGGGATAAACCGTTTGACCGTGGTACCGAAACATTGCATCGTGGCCGTGGCATCGCCATCGGTTTCAAGGCGAGCATTTCGCCGACCACCTCGATGGCGATTGTGAATCTCAACGCGGATGGCAGTTGCAATCTGTATTCGAGCACGGTCGATATGGGGCAGGGCTCCGACACTGCGCTGGCGCAAATGGTCGCCGAAGTGCTGGGCTTGGCGGTGGAGGTGATCACAGTGGTGCATCCCGATACCGATGTCACCCCCTATGACATGGCCACCCTCGGTTCGCGTTCGACCTATCACATGGGCCACGCCGTAAAAAACGCCGCCGAAGATGCGCGCGACAAGTTGCTGGCTATGGCGCGAGAGCTTGGACTGTCGGTAGAGACCACGCCCATACCCGAAATTTTCAAAAAGAAATACGGCATGCAGGCCGGCAATATCGTCGGCGTCGGCAGTTTTATGCCTTCGTATAAGTCGCCGGACGCCAATGGCCAGACCACTGACGCGACACCGTTCTGGATGATCGGCGCGACGGGCGCGGAAGTTGAGGTCGACACGGAGACCGGTGAGTTTAAAGTAACGCGCCTGTTGAATCTGGTGGATGTCGGCCGCGCGATCAATCCCGCCATCGTCGAAACGCAGATTTCCGGCGCGGCCATTATGCAATTGGGATTCACCTTGTCCGAGCGCATGGATTTCGACGCGGGCCAGGTGACCAATGCCTCGCTCGCCGACTACAAAATACCCGGCATACGCGATGTGCCGCTGCTAATGGAAAACGAAGCGGTTGATGCCGTGCAGAAAAGCGGTCCGTTCGGTGCCAAGGGTGTGGGCGAGAGCGGCACGTTTGGTGTGTCGTCGGCGATTGCCAATGCGATTGACGATGCTGTGGGTGTGCGCTTGACGAGTTTGCCGCTGACGGCTGAGGCGGTTTATCGCGGGTTACGGGAGCAGGCAGGTAAGCCCCTTGAAAGCGATTAACCACACATTTGTAGGATGGGTGAAACCCATCGGTTTTTTCTCATTGACATTGTGTGATGGGTTGCGCTGCGCCCCACCCATTTTACAGTTCAAAAAGGTTTTTCCGGAATGAGTGCTACAAGAACCATCCAATTCAAACTCAACGGCGAACCCGTCACGGCACAAATCGGCACGCACCAGCATTTGGTGGAAGTGCTGCAAGCGCGTGGTCTCACCGGCGCGCGCGAGAGTTGCGCGCAGGGCTTGTGCGGCTGCTGCACGGTGCTGGTGAACGAGGTAGCGGTGTCGGGTTGTCTGTATCTCGCGGCTTTTGCCGATGGTGCAGACGTGCGTACTATTGAACACACTGCCGATGGCCAATTAGACGCTGTGCAGGAAGCGTTCATCGAATGCGGTGCGTTTCAATGTGGCTACTGCACGCCGGGATTTATTTTGATGACGCGGCAATTGCTGGACGAACATCCGCATCCAACAGACGAAGATATACGCCATTATTTGTCCGGCAATCTTTGCCGCTGTGCCGCGTATCCTGAAATCATCAAAGCGGTGAAACTGGCCGCTGCCAAGCGTAAGAGTGAAACATGAGTCGTAGTGAAGGCAACCCGCTCGATCTGCGCGCGTGGCTGGATACCGCACGCCGCCTCGGCGAATTGAAAGACGTGCACGGCGCTGACTCGCATCTGGAACTGGGCGCTATCAGCGAACTCAACGTTAAAATTGATTCCGCGCCAGCGCTGCTGTTCGACGACATCAAAGGTTATGCGCAGGGGTTTCGTGTGCTGACGTGCAGCACGGCCAGTCCGGCGCGTTTGTCGAGTTTGCTGCGGCTGGGTGAGGAGCGCTCACACGCTGCACTGGTGCACAAGCTGCGCGGCCGCCCCAAGGGCTGGCAGGCGGATGCGCCAAAATTCGAGCCGGTAATCACCGAAAAAGGCCTGGTGTTCGAGAACATTCAGTCAGGCGACGCGGTTGATCTTGGCACGTTTCCCGCGCCGTTCTGGCACGAGAAAGACGGCGGACGTTACATCGGCACCGGCTGTATGGTGGTGACGCGCGATCTCGACAGCGACTGGGTGAATGTCGGCGCATACCGGGTGCAGGTGCATGACCGCAACACGGTTGGCCTCGATATGATTCCCGGCAAGCACGGTGCGATTCAGTATGACAAACACATGAAAGCCAGCAAGCTGTTTCCGGTGGCGATTGTGTGTGGTGCTGATCCACTGGGTTACCTGATATCGGGCATCGAAGTGCCGTTTGGCATGTGCGAATACAACTACATCGGCGCCATCCTTGGCGAGCCGGTGTCGGTGGTGCGCGGTGAAGTAACGGGGTTGCCGTTTCCCGCGAGCGCCGAGCTGGTGCTCGAAGGTTGGGCACATCCCGGTGACGAGCGCATCGAAGGCCCGTTCGGCGAATTTCATGGCTACTATCCCGGCAAAGCAGCTACAGCGCCGGCGGTCAAAATCGAACGTATCTATTTCAGAAACAATCCGATTATCGTCGGCAGCCCGCCGGCGAAACCGCCCAACGATTATTCGTATTCCAAAGCAGTGATGCGCTCGGCGCTGCTGCTCGATGCACTGGCGGCGGCGGGCGTGCCCGATGTGCAGAACGTGTGGGCGCACGAAATCGGCGGCGCACGCATGTTCAATGTGGTGGCGATTAAGCAGCGCTACGCCGGACACGCGCGGCAGGCTGGGCACATCCTTAGTCAATGCGGCGTCGGTGCGTATATGTCGCGCTATTCCGTGGTGGTCGATGAAGATATCGATCCGTCGAATTTGCAGGAAGTGATGTGGGCCGTCGCCACGCGCACCGATCCGGACATCGACATCGACATTATCAAGCGCGGCATGGGCTCGAAGAACGATCCGATGTCGATTGCGTATCGTTATGATGCACCGTTGACTTCCAAAGCAGTGATTGACGCGTGCCGGCCGTATGATTTTCTGAAGACGTTTCCGGATGTGGCCGAGGCGAGCAAGGCCTTGCAGGATGAAGTGCGTGCGAAGTGGAAAGATTTGTTCAAATAAAAAAGCGGGAGGAGAATATGAAAACTATACTGATGAGCGCGTTCCTTACGGGCACGCTCGCGCTATCCGCGCAAGCCCAAGACTATCCCACTAAATCCATCCGCGTGTTGGTGTCCTTCGCGCCCGGCGGCGTGGTGGACACCTCAACGCGCATCGTCACCAACAAGATCGCGGAGTCGCTCGGCTGGCATTTCGTGGTGGATAACCGTCCGGGTGCCAATGGATTCATCGGTGCTGCTGCGGCGGCGAAAGCAAACCCCGATGGTTACACGCTGTTGTCGGCGCACACCGGTGAATTCGCGGTGAACCCGGTGATGTTCAAAAGCCTGCCGTACAATCCCGAGCAGTCTTTCACGCCCGTTATCATGCTGAGCGATGCGCCGATGCTGATCGTGGTGAATATCCAGTCGCCGATCAACAGCGTAAAAGAGCTGATGGCCGCTGCGCGCAACAAACCAGGTTCGGTGACTTTCGGTTCGCCGGGCACCGGTTCGGTCAATCACATGGCGAGCGAATGGCTGGCGGCTGCAGCGGGCGTGAAAATGGTTCACGTGCCCTACAAAGGCGGCGCGCCGGCGGTGGTTGCAGTGGCGACCAATGATGTCACGTTCACTGTCGCCGGCATGCCCGGCGTGTCGCCGCATTTGCAGGGCAAGCGCGTCAAGGTGCTGGGCATCACTACCGCCAAGCGTTCGCCACTGGTGCCGGATTACCCGACCGCGCAGGAGATGGGCGTGC
Organism: Betaproteobacteria bacterium; assembly: GCA_043741415.1. GTDB lineage: Bacteria > Pseudomonadota > Gammaproteobacteria > Burkholderiales > SG8-41 > UBA5216. The sequence continues at coordinate 1,697 of JAYUAH010000327.1, read as the reverse complement.
CCGGTGTAGATGCATCGATCTGGGTGGGATTTTTCGTGCCCAAGGGTACGCCGGCGGCGATTATCAACAAACTCTATGCTGCGTCGGCGGATGCGCTCAAGCGTCCGGACGTGAGAGACCGTCTCGCGGTGGTGGGCGGCGCCGAAGCGGTGGCGACGGCAAGTGCGGCATTCAATGCGCGCATTGCCAGCGACATCGAACGCTACAAAAAGGTGGCGCAGCAGGTCGGCATTAAACCCGAGTAACCCTAGCCGAACGCGGTGCGGCGGCCCCGCGTTGCGACGCTACGCCGGCCACACCGGCTGGTGGTAGCCGAGCGGCACTGTGGGACGCGTCCAGCGCGGCGGCGTTTCGGAGAGGCGCAGCACCGGCGCCAGATGCTGCAAACGGCCCACCGGCGTGTCGCTCGTCATCACCCAACGTGCAAGTTCTTCCGGCGTGAATTCCTTGATGACATTTTTGAGTTCAGCCTCCGGCACCTGTCCGCGTTCGACCAGCCAGCGTCCCACCTGCGCCAGCGAAATACGCACCAGCCAACTGCCGCCTTCGAGCGTGCGGCGTTTCAGCGCCACCATGGCACCGAACGCCATCAAATAGCCGGTCAAAAAGTCGATTGCCGATACCGGATAAAACTGCGGCCCTGGCACAGCACCAGGGAACACATCGCCCTGGCGATGCGTGATGCCACTGACGGTTTGCACCACGGTGTCGAAGCCGCGGCGCGAGGCCCATGGCCCCATATGACTGAACGCACATAGCGACACCACTACGATGCCCGGCCGCAATTGCGCCAGCGCTTCCGGTGTGAAGCCGCGATTGCCGAGCGTGCCGGGCCGGTAGCCTTGCGAGAACACGTCCGCGCCGCGCACCAGGGTGCGCAAAGTTTCCACGTCTTTTGCTTCGCGCAAATCGAGTTGAGCCGAGAGCTTGCCGTGGCCGGTGTCGTATTCCTGCCGGCCGAGACTCGGTAGATGCGCGCCGGTGATTTTCAACACCTCGGCACCGTGCTCGGCGAGCGTGCGTGCGCAGGTCGGTCCGGCAATCACGCGCGTGAGATCGAGCACGCGTATGCCCGACAACGGTCGATCCCCTGGTGGTAGTGCTTCGGCCGGGCTGTCGGCGATTTTGACGATTTCCATCAGCGGTAGTTTTGCGACGGCGATGCCTTGCGCATGCTGCGCCCATTCCGCCATGGTGCGCACCATGCCGCCGGCGCCCCTGGCATCGATGATCGCTTCTTCGAGTTCGAGCGCGTCCCACTGCGCCACGGCTTTACGCACCGCTTCGCGATCCTCGTCTTTCACGCCGAGTACTTTCAGTGCGGCGGCACGATGATTCGGAAAATTGCAATGAATGTAGCTCCAGCGGCCATCTTTCGCCGGATAGGTGCCCATCACCACGTTGCGCCCGTTGGGCACTGGCGCGCCGTCCATTTTCAAATAAGTGCCGCTGCGCAGCGAAGCTGTTGCCTGACGCGTATCGATGCCGATATTTTGATGGCGCCCGGTGCGCAACTCCCACAAATCAGAAGCAGCAAGGCCGACCGCAGCCAGCGACGCGACGCTGGTCTCAGTGATGCGAAACGGCGTGGCCAATATCGGATCGTAGCTGCCGGTAATTTCAAGTGTCTGGGTGAGGTCTTCGGACCAACCGGCGAGCGGCAGCAGGGTACGCAGAGCATCATTGATCATGGACAG
>JAYUAH010000326.1:0-4704 GCA_043741415.1 Betaproteobacteria bacterium | reverse complement strand
TCCAGGCGCTGCTTCAAATCGGCAATCAGCGGCGAGCGGCCGAGTGCCGCCAGCGACGCGCCGGGCTTGGGTTGCGCCGCGCCGTGTTTTAACGCGCGGCCCACGGTGGCCAGCAGCTTTTGCAAGGCGATGGGTTTTTCCAGAAAATCGTAAGCGCCGATGCGCGTGGCCTCGACCGCGGTATCGATGGTGCCGTGTCCGGACATCATCACCACCGGCATGGTCAGCAAGCCGCTGCTCGCCCACTCTTTGAGCAGCGTGATGCCGTCGGTATCGGGCATCCAGATATCGAGCAACACCATGTCCGGGCGCGCCTCTTGCCGGCGCGCGCGTGCTTCGGTGGCGTTTTGCGCGAGATCGATTTTGTAGCCTTCGTCGGCCAATATCTCCGACAACAACTCGCGGATACCGATTTCGTCGTCTACAACCAAGATGTGTTGCATGACTGATTACCTTCCGTCGTTCATATTAATACCATGCGATGTTTTAGTCCCCAATGTTTATTCACGCCGCCGTTTGATGGCGCTCGTCACGCACCGCCGCAGCCGGCCCCGGCAGCGTGATCATCACTTGCGCGCCGTGCGGCTCGACATTGCTGATGGCGACGCTGCCGCCGTGTTCTTCGATGATTTTCTTGACGATCACCAGCCCCAGGCCGGTGCCTTTGGGTTTGGTGGTGACATAGGGCTCGAACGCGCGCTTCATCAAATGCTCGGGGAAACCGCTGCCGTTATCGGTCACACTGAAGTGGATCGCGCCGACCGCGCTATCCACCGCGCTGGCCACGGTGATGCGCGGTTCGCGCGTGTCGCCCAAGGCATCTTGCGCGTTCTGCAGGAGATTATGTATCACCTGCCGCAACTGCGCGGCATCGCCTACGATGCGGGGCAGCCCTTCGGCGAGATCGAGCTTGATGCTCGACGCGAACGATTCGTACAAGGTCAGCACTTCATGCACCAGGGCGTTGAGATCAAACGCACGCATGGTGGGTTCAGGCGCGCGCGCGTACTGGCTGAAGGCATCGACCATGCGTTTTAATGCGGCCACCTGATTGACGATGGTTTGGGTGGAACGGTCGAGCATACCAGCGTCGGCGGCATTGAGCTTACTCGCGAGTTTATGTTGCAGGCGCTCGGCCGAGAGCTGTATTGGCGTCAGCGGATTTTTGATTTCATGCGCAAGACGGCGCGCGACTTCGGCCCACGCAGCGTCGCGCTGCGCTTGCAGCACGTGGGTGACATCGTCGAACACCACCACGTAGCCGCTTTCAATGCCCTGCGTACCATGTTGCAGCGGCTTGCCGCGCAACAGCAATTGCTGCTCGCCGGTGGCCAACTGGCGCACGGTTTGATGTTCCCATTCGGCGCCTGCCGCACCGCGAAACCCGGTCTCGATGTCCACGCCGAGCGCGCCCAGCGAGGCGTCGACGCCTCGCCATTGCTCGGTTTTAAGATTGAGCAAAGCATCGGCCTTCAGCCCGAGTATCGCCGACGCACTGGGGTTAGCACTCAACAGTTTGAAGGTATCGTCGAACACCAGCACCCCCGCGGACAAATGCGCAAGTATGCTTTCCAAATAAGCTTTGGATTTGCTGACTTCCGCCTGATTACGCTCGGCCTCGTTGCGCGCGTCTTCGAGTTGCCGCGTCATGCTGTTAAACGATTGCGTCAACTGCCCCATCTCATCGCTGCTCGCCACGGCCGCGCGGCGGCTGAAGTCGCCTTGCGCAACCGCGCGTGTGCCTTCGGCCAGCGCGCTGAGTGGCGCGGAAAACTCCTCCGACAAAAAGATCGCCGCCGCCAGCGCCGCCAACAGCGACAGCAGCAGTGTCAGGGTCAGGGTAATACCATACAGGCGTTTCAAGCCGAGGCGCCCGACCACCAGCTCTTGATATTCGCGGTAACCCGATTGCACGGTTGCGGCATTCTGCGCGAGTTGCTGCGGCACCAGGTACACCAGTTGCAGCGCGCGCGGCTCTTCCGCCAGCGACAGCAGATTCACCGGCGTCACCACGCGCAACAAGAGGCCGCGCTCGGGTGTGGCATCGGCCACCGCGTAGGTTTGTTGCGTGCGCAACAGGCGCAGCGCCTCTGCCGGCAGCGCGTCCGGCATCACCCCCGCACGCTCGTTGCCGGCGGTGGCAATCACGCGCCCGCGCGTGGTATACAGCGTAGCCTCGTGCGCGCCGGCCTGTTCGCGCAGCGTACTGAGCGCGAGCGGGTGTTCGGCAACGGGGCGCATCGACAGTTGCAGCGCCATGGCGTTGGCCTTGGTCTTCAAGTCTTTGAGCATATTGTCGAGCACATCGCGACTGAGATTGAGCCCCCCTTCGAGCGCTTTATCCACTTTCACGTCGAACCACGATTCGATGCTTTTGCCCAGATATTGCATCGACATGCCGTAGAGCAGCACGCCCGGCACCACCGCCATCAGCGACAGCAGGAGCACCAGCCGCAGCGTGAGTTTGGCGCCGAACACCCCGGCCTTGAGGCGCCGCCTAAGCATCACCAACTGGCGTATCACCAGGATCGCGAGCAAGGCGGCGATACTGCCGTTCAACACCAGCAGGCCGCGATAGTGCTCAGCGAACAGCGCTGTGTTGGCGCTGGCGGTGGCCAACAGAAACAGCCCCACCGCGCACACGCCGACCAGCACAATAATCGCATAGCGGCGGCGGCGCGACGGCGCGCCACTGCCCAGCGGGGTGAGCAAGCCCGTCGTCATGGGTTCACCGTCCAGCGGTACCATTCCGACGCAATGCCCCAGTCGCGACCGGTGTGCAACTGGAACAGCTTAGGCAATTGCGTGGTATCGAGGCGCATGCGCAGCATGGCGGCATAAGCGGTATCTTTGCGCAGGGCGCCGGGCTCGACGTCCAGACGGCGGCGCAACCGGCTCATATAGACCAGCGCCTCGTTGAGCGAGGAAAAATTCTGATACAGCGCGCCCACGCCGACACGGTACTGGCGCGTCAGCGTGTCATACGACAAACGTTGCTGCTGTTGCAGCATGGCGAGTTTTTCGTTGGTCCAGTACCAGCGCGAGCGGGTCAACTCAAACTCCAGCACAAAGTACAGCGGCACGCCCTTGTGCAAGGCATCGTCGAGCACCAGCGTCAACTGCACGTCGAGTTCGGCTTGCAGCACGTAGCCGTCGTCGACAGCAATAACGGACGCCTTGCGCACGTCGATGCCTTCGCCTTGTGCCGCGCCTGCGCCGAGCACAGCAAGCGCGGCGAGCGCAGCCACGCACAAGGCAAAAAGCCGCGCCGCGGCCTGCACGGCAGCACTAATTTTTTTGCAGCAGCGCGTAATAAAATCCATCGTGCACGGCATCCGGCAGTAACTGGCCTGCGAGTTCGGCTTCAGCGGGAACGTTATCGGTGAAAAGCGCATCGGCGGGAAGCGGCTGTGGCTGGGCATCGGCATGGCGCTCGAGAAAGCGCGCGACCTGTAAGTGATTTTCTTCCCTGAACACAGAACACGTCACATATAGCAATTTACCACCAGCGGCCAACAGCCGCCACAGGCCATCGATGACGGCCTGCTGGCGCACGACGAACTGTTGTATATCGGCCTCACGCCGAGCCCATTTGATATCGGGATGGCGCCGCGTCACGCCCGATGCGCTACACGGCACATCGGCGAGGATGCGCTCATACGGCACGCCGTCCCACCACGTTTGCGGGTGCGCGGCGTCACCGCACACCACGTGGGCGGCGAGTCCGAGCCGCCGCAGATTGTCGTCGACTCGGGTGAGACGCGTGGCATCCTGATCCACCGCGGTCAACGCCACATCCGCAAGCTCGAGAATATGCGCGGTCTTGCCGCCGGGCGCGGCGCAGGCGTCGAGCACGCGCATGCCGTCGCGCGCATCGAGTAGCGGCGCCGCGCGTTGTGCGGAGGCGTCCTGCACCGACACCAGTCCCTCGCTAAAGCCGGGGATTTTGTGCACGGGCATGGGCTTGCCGAGCACGACCGCGTGGCGCTCCAAGGCGCTGGCGGCAATTCCGCTGGCGGCGAGTTGTTTCAGGTAATCATCACGCGCAACGCGCCGCGGGTTGACGCGCAAGGTTAGCGGCGCATGGGTGTTGCCGGCCAAGAGCATGCTGTCGAGCTGCTGTGGGCTCAGTTGTGAATACTGCGCGCGGATTTTGGCAATCCACCACTGTGGAAACGAGTAGCGGCCGCTATCGTCATGCTGGCTCGCGGCCTGCAACTCCACTTGGCGGCGCAGAAAACCGCGCAGCACAGCGTTGACCAATCCCTTGGCGGGCGCGGCATGCAACACCATGCACGCGCGCACCGCTTGATCGACCACCGCGTGCGGCGCGGCGTTGGTATGCAGCAATTGAAACACGCCGATGCGCAACAGTTGGCGCAGCCGTTCATCGCGCAGCGGCTTGGTCAGTAGCGGTGCCAGCATGGCATCGAGCGCGCCTAGATGCCGCAGCACGCCGTAGCAGATGTCCTGCACCTGTGCACGCTGATGGGCGTTGCCCTCTGGCGTGCGGCGCCACAAGGCGGCCAGCTCAACATCGAGGTTGCGCCCGCCCAGCACGCGCTCCAGTGCGCCCACCGCAATGACTTGTGCGTCGCGCATCAGTGGCCGCTCATCGGTCGAACTGCGCGCCGCGCGCGATGGGGTAACCGGCCAGGAAGGTGCCGATAGCCAGCCGCTTGCCGCCGGCGCGTTGCAGTTCCA
>JAYUAH010000325.1:0-1920 GCA_043741415.1 Betaproteobacteria bacterium | reverse complement strand
AGTGTGGTGTAACGCTGTGCCACATCGCGGTCACGCACCGCCTGTGCGATAGATGTCGACAGCATATTGACGACGGTGCGCGGTGCAGCCGCCGGCGCCATGATGCCGATCACCGGCGGATAATCGAAATCCTTGATGCCGGTAACTTCAGCCACTGTCGGCACATCGGGCGCTTGCGCCGAGCGCTTGAGCGTGTTGACCGCGAGCAGTTTGATGCGGCCCCCGGCGCGGTGTGGCGCGAGTGAGGGTAGTGCAGACATGGCGAGCGAGACTTCGCCGCTGAGCAGCGCGGGCACGGATTGCGCGGTGCCTTTGTACGGCACGTGCACGAGTTTCAGGTTGAGCGGGCCGTTGAGTGCTTCCATCGATAAATGATGCAGGCTGCCGATGCCGCCGGAGCCGTAGCGCAGCGTGCCGGGTTTGGCTTTGGCTAACGCGATCAATTCGTTCAACGTGTTGGCGGGCACGGAGGCATGCGCGGCAATGAATTGCGCCGAGGTGCCCATGATGCTCACCGGCGCGAAATCCTTGACCGGATCGTACGGCAGCCTGGCGTAGAGCGCGGGGTTGATCGCGGTCTGGCCGACATCGGCGGTCAGCAGCGTGTAGCCGTCAGCATTGGCATGCGCTACCAGTTCGCAAGCGCCGATGCCGCCGGCGCCGGGGCGGTTGTCGATGACGAATTGCTGCTTCAGCGTTTCGGTGAGCCGAGTGGCGACCAAGCGTGTCATGGTGTCGGGCAGGCCACCGGCGGCGTAAGGCACGACGATGCGCACGGGTTTGGTGGGGTAATTCTGTGCGGTGGCGCTACTGACGAAACTCAACGTGGAAATGAGCAGCGCAAATGGGAGTGGTGAATGGTTGAGCACTGCGTGACGCTCCATCGTTAGTGAAGCGTCAAGTATAATCGTGCGCTCCGCGTGGAGCCAGCAAACATGAGCATCGTGAATCCCAATCCGTATCGCAAATCGTATTTCAACACCCAGCCGGACTATTTGTATCCGGCGTATCGCTCGACGGTGAAGCGCGCACCCACGCAGCCGTTGGTGCAAATGCCGCAGACGTTGTCAGAGGTGACTGGCCCGCTGTTCACGGCGCGCCATGTGGCAGACACCGACTGGGATTTGACGGCGCAGCACGCGAGCGAGCCTTTGGGCGAACGCATGATCGTGTCGGGCCGCGTGCTGGATGAAGGAGGCCGACCGGTGAGCAACGCACTGGTGGAATTGTGGCAGGCGAATGCGTCGGGCCGCTACCGTCACCCGGTGGATAATCACGATGCGCCGATGGATCCGAATTTCACCGGTTTTGGCCGCGTGGTCACCGACTCAAATGGCAATTACCGCTTCAAGACCATCAAGCCCGGCGCGTATCCGTGGCGTAATCATTACAACGCGTGGCGACCGGCGCATTTGCATTTTTCGTTGTTCGGCCACGGCTTTGCGCAGCGGCTGGTGACACAGATGTATTTTCCGGGCGACCCGCTGCTGGAATTTGACCCGATGTACATGAGCGTGCCGGATGACAAGGCGCGGCAGCGGCTGGTATCGAGCTTCGACTGGGAAAACACCCAACCCGAATATGCGATTGCGTATCGCTTTGATATGATTTTGCGCGGACGCGACGCGACGCCGATGGAGAACAAGCGATGAGTTTGCTGCTGACTGCAGCGCAGACTGTAGGGCCGTTTGTTTCGATAGGCTTTGAAAAAGCCGCAGTGCCGGATGTTGCGCCAGCAGGCGTGGCGGGTGAGCGCGTCACGATTTGCGGGCGCATATTCGATGGCGATGGTGTGCCGGTGACCGACGCCGTGATCGAAACTTGGCAGGCGAATTCGTATGGCAAGTACGCGCACCCGGACGACACACAAGAGAAACTACTCGAAGAAAATTTCAAAGGTTTCGGGCGTGTGTTGACCGA
>JAYUAH010000324.1:0-4718 GCA_043741415.1 Betaproteobacteria bacterium | reverse complement strand
ACACAAATCCTGTCGTTCCCGCGCAGGCGGGAACCCATAACACACGTGCCACTTGCATCATTGCATGGATTCCCGCCTGCGAGGCTGTTACGAAACTCCGAAAATCAATAGATGGAAAAAATTTCGACCTCTCAGATCGCGCCAGGATCAACGATTGGCATGTTGGCAATAGTCTGGAGACCCAACAATCGAAGTTCAAAATGAGTTTCGTAACAGCCTCCTGCGCGGGAATGACAGGTGAGAATTTATCTTGTTTGTCGATCTGCGATTCGCGAGCAAGAGAAATCTACCCTTCCACCTTCACACCCGCCTGCTGAATCACCTTGCCCCACTTCGAGACTTCGTCGCGCAAAAACTGATCAAACGCCGCGGGCGACCCCGCCACCGGATCATTGCCCATTTGTATCAAGCGGTCGCGTATTTCCTGCCGCCGGCCGATGGCCTGAATTTCACTGCTGAGTTTATCCACAGCCGCCGTAGGCGTGCCCGCCGGCGCAAGCCAGCCCACCCAGGTGCCGCCGACCACCGGCACGCCGGTTTCGGTGAGCGTGGGAATCTCCGGCGCAGCTTGGATGCGTTTTTCGGAGGCCATGCCCAGCGCCTTGATTTTGCCGCCGCGCACATGCACCAGCATCGACGAGGGCGTATCCATCATCACTTGAATTTGTCCGCCCATCAGGTCTTGCAGCGCGGGCGCGGTGCCTTTGTACGGCACGTGTGTCATCTTGATGCCCACGGTGAGCATTAGCAATTCGGTGGTGAGGTGTGCTGCCGCGCCGATGCCGCTGGAGGCAAATGTCAGCGTACCGGGCTTGGCTTTCGCCAGCGCCACCAGTTCTTTGGCGTCTTTCGCAGCAAGAGCGTTGCTCGCACACACGATCAATGGCGCAGTGACCAGCAGCGATACCGGCGAGAAACTCTTGACCGAGTCATAAGGCAACTTCGGATACAGCGTTTGATTGGCAGCGTGCGCGGCAATCACCGACACCAGCGTGTAGCCGTCAGGCGCTGCTTTGGACGCGATGTCCACGCCAAGGATGCTGTTAGCGCCGGGACGGTTATCGACCAGTACGTTTTGATTCACCGACTTGGAAATTTCCTGCGCGAATATGCGCGTGACCACATCGGTGATGCCGCCGGGGGTGTACGGCACCACCACGCGGATGGGGCGCGCGGGGTAGTTCTGCTGGGCTTGCGCATTGAATGTGAGTGCCGCCAAGCTCACAGCGAATATTACGTAAGTATTTGATTTTAAACAATTTTTCATATTTCTACTTTTTGAGTGATGTTGCCGATAAATCATTCCACGCGCGCGCCGGTGGCCTTCACCACCTTGCCCCACTTCGCGACTTCGTCGCGGATGTGTTCGGTGAATTGATCAGCGGTGCCGCCGACGGGTGTAACACCGCCCGCAGTGAAACGCTGACGCACATCCGGCATGGCGATGATTTTATTGATCTCGGTGTTCAGGCGATTGACGATATCGCGCGGCGTGTTGGCGTGTGCAACCGTGCCGAACCACACGCTCACTTCAAAGCCTTTCACGCCGGATTCATCCACCGTCGGCACTTCGGGCGCAAGCTCCGAGCGCTTCAGGCTGGTGATTGCAATCGCTTTCATCTTGCCCGCTTTCGCATGCGGCAAAACATTGGGCAGGTTGTCGAAAATCATCATCACATGCCCGCCCATCAAATCGGTCAACGCGGGCGCGCTGCCTTTGTACGGCACGTGCACGATCTGCGTGCCGGTCATCAGCTTGAACAATTCCATCGACATATGATTCGAGGTGCCGTTGCCGGTGGATGCGTAGTTAAGCTGATTCGGTTTTGCCTTGGCGAGCGCGATCAATTCCTTGATCGAACCGACCGGCACGGAAGGGTGCATCACCAGCATATTGGGCGTGGCGCCGGCGTAAATCACGCCGGTGAAATCGCGCAACGTGTCGTACGGCAGGCGCGCGTAGAGCGTGGCGTTCACCGCAAACGGCACCGCCACACCCAGCAGCGTGTAGCCGTCAGCCGGCGCTTTGGCGACCAGCTCGGTGCCGATTGTGCTGCCGGCGCCGGGACGGTTGTCGACCACGGTTTGCGCGAAACCGGTTTCGACGAATTTTTGCGCGATGGTACGGCCCAGCGTGTCGTTGAAGGCGCCGGGTGGGAAGGGGACGAAGTAGCGAATGGGTTTTGCGGGGTAGCCCTGCGCTGCCGCATGACCACTCAACATGCCGACTATTGCAACTGCCGCCATTTTCCTAAACATAACTGGGCCCCTCAATCACCGGATGCTTCAACAAAAACTCCTCATTTACCTCCACGCCTATCCCCGGCGCCTCCAGCGGCAACACGCAACCGTTTTTATCCACCGTATAAGGCGTGCTCACCAACTCATCGCGAAACAAATTATTCCGCGATACATCGCCCTCGAAATAACCGCCGTTATCAATCGACGCCAGCACGTGTATGCACGCCGCCATGTTAATGCCTGTCATCGAGGTGTGCGGGTTGCATTGAATTTTGTAAGCGGAGGCCATGTGCGCAATGCGCATCACCTCGGTAATGCCGCCGGTCTTCGACACATCCGGCTGGAAAATAGTGATCACATTGTCTTCGATCAAGCGGCTGAACTCGAAGCGCGTGTAATGGTTTTCGCCGGCCGCGAGCGGCACGTTACCGTAGCGGCGTAGCTCGGCATAGGCGCGGTAATCCTGCGCGGGGAAGGGTTCTTCCAGCCAGCCGACACCGTGCGCTTCCAGCCCCGGCATTGCGGCGCGCGCGGCGTTGAGGTCGTAGCCGGTGTTGGCATCCGTCAAAATCACCAACTCATCGCCGAACGCCTTGCGCACCGCCGCCACGCGCTCGATGTCGAGCTTGGGCGTGTCGCCGATGCGCAGCTTCACTGCCTTGTAACCCATTTTCACCAGCGGATGCACCTCGTCGATCAATTCCTGCGGCGGCTGATAGCCCAGCGACACCCCGCCGGCATACGCCGGTATCGGCCGCGACACGCCGCCGAGCAGCCGATACAGCGGCCAGCCCACCGCCTTGCCGCGGATATCCCACAGCGCCTGATCCAGCCCACTCATCGCCAGGCACGTGCCCGCGCCCATGCCGTGCGACGCCAACTGCTTGTCGTAGATTTTTTTCCACACGCCCACCACGTCCGCCGCGTTCATGCCGAGTGTGAGTTGCCGCAACGTGGTGTTGACCAGCGCGGCCACTGCGTCCGGCGCGCGCCCATGATGCGATTCGCCCCAACCCACCAGCCCGCCCGCGGTAGTGACCTTGACGATAATCGCGTCGCGCTTCACCGCGCGGCCCACGCCGAGGCTCACGCTGTCTTTGGCTTTGACCGGAAATGAAGTGGGGTAGGCTTTGATTTCGGTGATTTTTAGATCGGGGTTGGGCGTGGACATGCGTAGCCTTCTGTTTGCTCTTGAGTTGGCGGTATTCTAATCGTTGCGGCCTGGTCTCGCTGAACCGACCGTTGCCCTATTTGCGCCACAATTCCCCGTCACTTTTCCTTAACCGTATCCCCGCCCGCGCCTTTATTGGGCGCTTAAATGCGATGCATGACCGGGTGGCCGGTCGCTTTTGCGAACAGGGGACTGACATGGATCTGCTCTTTCAAAAGATACGCGCGGCGGCTTTTCTGGCCTGCGTCATTATCGCATTTGTCGCGATTTCATCTTTTTCGCGCACGGCACATGCTGCGGCTGATGCGGTGCCAATGAAGGTGCAGGCGGTGCAATCCGGCACGCTATTGTTCAAACCAAAAGACGGCGGCGAGACGATGGCCGCGCCGCGCCAGTCCACTGAGGTCGTGCTGCGCGTGTCGGGCATTGTGGTGCGCGCGACGGTGAAGCAGACGTTTCGCAATCCGCATGACGCATGGTTCGAGGGCATTTATGTGTTTCCGCTGCCGGAAAATGCCGCCGTCGATCACCTGAAAATGCGCATCGGCGAGCGCGTGGTGCAGGGCGAGATCAAGGAAAAGGCTGCGGCTAAAGCTGCTTATGAACAAGCGAAATCAAACGGTCAGCGCGCCGCGTTGCTGGAGCAGGAACGCCCGAATATGTTTACCTCGAGTGTCGCCAACATCGGCCCGCGCGAAGAGATCGTCGTCGAACTCGAATACCAGCAAACGTTGCGTTACGACAGCGGGCGTTTCTCGATGCGCTTCCCGACGGCGATTACGCCGCGCTACATTCCGGGCACGCAAAAAATTTCCGGCGTGCCCGGCACGGGCTGGGCAGCAAACACCAACGCCGTGCCCGATGCCGCGCGCATTACGCCGCCGGTGCCACTAACCGGCACGCTGGATGAGCCGCTGAATCCATTGAAGCTCACGGTCGAGCTGGATGCCGGCGTGCCGCTGGAGTCGGTCGAGAGCCCCTATCACTCGATCAACGTGAAAGACATCGACGCACAGCGCCGCGAAATCCAACTCGAAGGCGAGCAGTGGGCGACGCGCGATTTTGAACTGACGTGGAAGCCGGTGGCGAACCAGCAGCCGCAAGCCGCGTTTTTCACCGAGCGCAAAGACAACAAGACGTATGGCCTGCTGATGGTGATGCCGCCCGCTGCTGCCGCGGTGAAAGCGTTGCCGCGCGAGGTGATTTTTGTGATCGATACCTCCGGCTCGATGGAAGGTACGTCGATCGTGCAGGCGCGCGAGGCACTGCAACTGGCGGTGGAGCGCTTGAACGCTGGTGATCAATT